>NZ_WBKS01000149.1:0-13418 GCF_008868145.1 Micromonospora sp. AMSO1212t | reverse complement strand
ACCCACGACCCCGCCGCCCACCACGCCGCCGCCGGGCGGGGCCTCCTGCACCGCCGTCTACGTGGTCCAGGACCAGTGGAACGGTGGCTTCGTCGCCAACGTGACAGTCACCGCCGGGAGCACCGCGCTGACCGGCTGGCGGGTGACGCTCACGCTGCCGGGCGGCGCCGCGATCAGCTCGCTGTGGAACGGCGTGCCCAGCGGCACCAGCGGCACCGTCACCGTGGCCAACCAGAGCTACAACGGACAGCTGGGCGCGGGGCAGACCACCACCTTCGGATTCCAGGGCACCGGAACCGGCGGCGGCGCCACCGCCACCTGCGCCGGGAGCTGAGCCACCTCGTCGGGGCCGGCGCCGGACGCCGGCCCCGACGAGGTGAGTATCGTCTCGCCGCGACGCCGGCCCGCCGCCGGTCCGTCATGGACGGTACGGACCGGGCCCGGGAAGACTGCCTGCTAGCGCGACCGGCGGGGGGCCGAGCCGAGCGCCGCACGCACCGGAAAGTCCTGTGCCGTAAGCCTTCCCGTCATCCACACGAAGTTGACATGGTTGATGGTTGGGCTAGGGTTCCGCCGAACGGTTGTCACCGAGTCAGGTATCCGGTCACCACGAGGACGGCATGACGGCACAGTGCAGTGGCTTCGACGTCCGCTTGCTGGGCAATCTCCGGATCACGTACGCCGGGCGGGAACTGCCGCTACGCTCGGCTCAGCGCCAGGCCGTCTTCAGCGCGCTGGCGCTCACCCCGGAGCGGGGCCTGTCCCGGGACGAACTGATCACCGCCGTCTGGGGTGACCACCCGCCGGCCAGCGCGTCCGGCAACCTCTACACGTACGTCTCCGCCCTGCGCCGGATGCTCGAACCGGACCGCGACAGGTGGTCCTCCGGCCGGGTGCTCACCTCCGAGGGCGGCAGCTACCGGCTGCACCTCGACGCCGACGCCGTCGACGTGCACCGCTTCGAGCGGTTCCGCGAACGCAGCCGCGCGCCCCGCGCCACCGGGGACACCGCCGGCGAACTGGCCGCGCTGGACGCCGCGCTGGCGCAGTGGCGGGGCGACGAGGCGCTCGTCGGCGTACCGGGACCGCGGGCCGCCGGCCACCGGATCCGGCTCGGCGAGCTGTACCTGACCACTGTGGAACGCCAGGCCGAGCTGATGCTGGGCCTCGGACGTGGCGCCGAGGTCGTCGACCGCCTGCTCGCGCTCGTCGGCCGCCACCCGGCCCGGGAGAGCCTGTACGCGGTGGCGATGCGGGCGCTGGCCGCGCAGGGCCGTACCGCCGAGGCGCTCGCCCTCTACGCCACGCTGCGGGACCGGCTGGTCGAGGAGTCGGGCACCGAACCCGCCGCCGCCGTCCGGCAGATCCACGACCAGCTGTCGGGCGGGACCACCGCCCCGCAGCGCGGCCCCGGCCCGGTCCCGCGGCGACACCCCGGCTTCCGGGGCCGTTCCGCCGCGCTGGCCCGGCTGCGGTCGGCGGTCACCGGCCTGGCGGACGGACGCGGCGGCAGCGTCTGGATCAGCGGCGAGGCGGGCATCGGGAAGTCGGCGCTGCTGGCCGAGGGACTGAGCGGCGCGGCACCGCTCGGCGCCCAGGTCGGCTGGGCCGTCGGCGACGAGCTGGCGTACCGGATGCCGCTGAGCATCGTGCTGGAGTGCCTCTCCCTGGGCAACGACGCGGACGGCCTGCCCGCCTCGCTGCACGCCTGCTCCGGCGGGGCGCCACCGACCATGACCGTGATCGACACGGTCCAGCGGTTCGTGGTCGCGCGGTGCGCCGAACGGCCGCTGCTGCTGGTCCTGGACGACCTCCAGTGGGCCGACGACATGTCGCTGCTGGTCTGGCACGCGCTGCACAAGCTCACCACGCGGTTGCCGCTGCTGCTCGTCTCCGCCGCCCGCCCGGTCCCGGCCGGATACGAGGTGCGGCTCCTGCGCCGGGTGCTGCCCCGCGACGGCACCACGCTCGTCGAACTCGGCCCGCTGGACGACGACACCGCGACCGCGCTGGTACGCGACTGGTCCCGCCCGCCCGGCCCGGGCGCCGGCACCACCCGCTCGTTCGTCGCGGCCGCCGCCGGGAACCCGTACTACCTGCGGCATCTCGTGCTCGCTGACCGCGACGGCCGGACCGCCGACACGCCCGGACCCGAACTGACCGACGCGGTCTCCCGGCACCTGCAACCGCTCGCCGACGACACCCGTCAACTGCTGCGGGCGATCGCGTTCCTCGGCAACAACTACCTGGTCGCCGACCTGGCCGCGGTCACCGGCAGGTCGGCGCCGCAACTCGTACCGGCCGTGGAGGAGGCGCTGGCCGCCGGGGTCCTCGTGGAGGACGGGCGCCGCCTGCGGTTCCGGCATCCGGTCATCCGCCGGGTCCTGCGCGGCGCGATCCCGACCGCGCTGCGGGTGCTGATGCACAGGCAGTTCGCCCAGCGGCTCGCCGAAGCCGGCGGCGACCTGGGCCGCGTCGCGGGCCAGTTGCTGGCCGGGCCCGTGCCGGTCGACGCGTGGGTGCAGGACTGGCTGACCACGCACGCCGCGCAGCTGAGCGCCGTCGCCCCCGCGCCCGCGATCGCGGTGCTGCGGCACGCCGTCGCCTCACCCGGCCTCTCCGGGCCGTCCCGCGAGCTGCTCACCGCGGAACTGGCCCGGGTGCTGCACCGCTGCGGGCTGCCCGCCGGGGCCGAGGCGGGCTGGGTGTCGGCGCACACCGGGGACGCCGCGACGCGCGCCGAGATGAGCCGGATCGCCGGCCTGGACGGACCGTCCCCGAGCGTCGGACCGGCGGTCGTCGGACACCGGTGAGGAGACTGCGTGTCACCGTTCTGGGGCCGGTACGCGCCTGGAACGGCGAGGTCGAGATCGACCTGGGACCGGCCCGGCGGCGGGCCCTGTTCGCGATGCTGGCCGCGAACGCCAACCGCCCGGTCACCCGTGGCGAGCTGATCCGGGCGCTGTGGGGCGAGTCGGCGCCGAGCGCCGCCGCGGGCAACATCTACACCTACGTCTCCGGCCTGCGGCGCAGTCTGGGACCGGCGGGAGGGCTGCTGCGCTCCGGCCGGACCGGATACACGCTACGCCTCGAACCGGGCGCCCTGGACGCCGACCGGTTCGAGGCGCTGTGCGAGGCGGCCGTGGCGCCTGCTGCCGCCGGGCGGCCCGGACAGGCCGTCGCCCTGCTCGACGAGGCGCTCGCGCTCTGGCAGGGCGAGGCGTACGCGAACGTCACCGGACTCTTCGCCGACCTCGACCGGCACCGCCTGACCGAGCTGCGGATCGCCGCGGCGGAGCGCCGGGCCCGGCTGGTGCTGTCCGGCGGCGGCGACGACGCGCTGATCGCCGACCTGACCGCCCTGGTCCGCGACCACCCGCTGCACGAGCCGTTCCACGAGCTGCTGATGCGCGCGCTGCACCGGGCCGGCCGGGGCACCGAGGCGCTCGACGTCTTCCACGCGGCACGCCGGGTGCTGGTGGGCGAACTCGGCGTCGAGCCCGGCCCGGCCCTGCGCGAGTTGCAGAGCCGGATCCTCGCCGAACCGGCCCCGCCCGCACCGGCCGTACCGGTGACGCCGGCAGCGGTGGCCGCGCCGGCCGTACCGCGGCGGGGTCGGCTGGTCGGGCGCGACCGGGAGCTGTCCTTGCTGCGTGGCCTGCTGGGCGCGGTGGGTGAGGGCCGCAGCGCGATCGTGTGGATCGAGGGCGAGCCGGGCATCGGCAAGTCCGCGCTGCTCGACGCGGCGCTGCACGAGGCGCGGGCGCTGGGCCACCGGGTCGCGCGCGGCAGCGCCGAGGAACTCAGCAGCCGGATCCCGCTGCATGCGATGCGCCGGGCGCTGCGGCTGGAGGACGGGCCGCACGACGACCCGGCGACGGCCGCCGACCGGGTGCTCGACCACGTCCGCCGGCTGACCGCCGAGGGCCCACTGGTGCTGGCCGTCGACCACCTCCAGTGGGCCGACGAGGCGAGCCTGCTGGCCTGGGAGCGGCTGGCCGCGCTGACCCGGTGGCTGCCGCTGCTGCTCGTCGCGACCGCCCGGCCCGAGCCCGGCCGCCGCGACCTGGCCCGGCTGCGGCGTGGGGTGAGCACCCGCGACGGGCACCTGATCCGGCTCACTCCCCTGCCCCCGTCGGACATCGAGCAGATCTTCGGCCGCACGGTGGGCGTGCCGCCCGGCGCCACGCTGCGGTCGCTGGCGCCGCTGGCCGCCGGCAACCCGCTGTACGCCCGGGAACTGGTCACCGGCCTCGTGGCGGAGGACGGGGTACGGGTGGTCGACGGGCTCGCCGAGGTCGACGCGCGGGCCGACGAGATGCCGCGCTCACTTCTGGACACCGTGCGGGCCAGCCTCGACCACCTCTCCCCCGGCGCCCGGGAGGCGCTGCGCTACGCCGCCCTGCTCGGCGACGCGTTCGCCGTCGCCGAGGTCGCGGCGGTCACCGGGCGCACGCCCTTCGACCTGATGGCCGACCTGGAGGAGGCGGTCACCGCCGACGTCCTCGTGGACGCGGGCAGCGAGCTGGCGTTCCGGCAACCGGTGCTGCGGCGGGCGCTCGCGGGCAGCATCCCCGCCGCGCTGCGACCGACGCTGCACCGGCACGCGGCGCAGGCGCTCGCGGACAACCGCGGCCCCGTCACCCGGATCGCCGACCACCTGCTCGCCGGGCCGCCCGAGGTGGACGAGTGGCTGGTGGACTGGCTGGTCACGCACGGCGCCGAGCTGTCCCGGCAGGCCCCGCAGCCGGCCCGCGAACTGCTGCGCCGCGCCCTGGCGGGCCACCGGCTCCCGCAGGCGCGGCGGGCGACGCTCACCGCCCTCCTCGACAGTCTCGACCGGTAGCGCCTCAGCGCAGCCCGGGTACGCCCACGAACCGGCGTGCGGCAGCCACCGGGACCGGCGTGCCCGGGCCGGTCCGGCGCGCGAGGTGCTGACGCAGGGCGGCCAGGGCGAGGGCGTCGAAGCGTACCCGCCCGTCGACCGGCGGCTCCTCCACCGCCAGTTCCCGCAACAGCAGCCGGGCGGGGGCACCGGCCTCCGGCTCCTGCACCTGGAGCACCGTGAACGCGGTGCCGGGAAGGAACAGGACCCGGGCCGGGACGCCGTCGCCGGTCTCGAACGCCGCCGTGCGCCGCGCGGTGGCCGACCAGATCAGCACCTCGACCGTGCCCGGCAGGTCGGCGGGCGGCTCGGCGAGCGCGTTGGTGAACCCCCAGTCGGTGAGCACCCGCCGCCGCGCGATCCGCCGCAGCTCCGCCGTGGTCAGCTCGGCGCCGGCGTACGCGACGCCGCGGTGCACGGGGAGCCGGCGTACGCCCGCCGACACGCACCTGGCGAACGGCACGTGACCGCCCGGCTCGGCGGACCGCAGCGCCTGGTCGAGGCCGTCTCCCGCGGCGGAGAGGTAGAGGCGGACCGCTGTGGCGTACTCCGCCGCGTCGGCGCCGCCGGCGAGCGCCGGATGCGCGGCGAGCACGCCCGCCACGTCGGCGGAGACGGCGGCGATCTCCCGGCGGAACGCGCGCCGGAACCAGGCCCGTTCCTCGTCCAGGTCGGGCCCCGGGCGTACGCCCCGCGCGTCGTCGCCGGGCGTGCGCTGGAAGCGGACGGGCACCGGCGCGGGACGGTGCACCGGCAGGGTCATCGTCGGGCTGGTCGCCCAGCCCGCGCCGCCGCCGAGCACCGGACCGGCCACGTCGGGCACCGCCGCGTCCGGCCCGGCCACGTCCGGCCCGGCCACGTCCGGCCCGGCCACGTCTGGTTCCGCCCCGTCGAGCCCGGCGACGCCCGGCCCGGCGCCGTCAAGCCCGGCCACGTCCGGCCCCGCCCACGGAAACCCGGCCACCTCCGGCCCGGCACCGTTAAGCCCGGCGCCGTGAAGCCCGGCGCCGTCCGGCGGGGCCGGGTCCGGCGGTACGGCGGGAACGGCCACGCCGCCGGCCGTCACCTCGTCGGTCGGCGGCGCGGGCAGGCCGGCCACGGTGACCGGCACCGGTTCCGGGACGGGCGCCGGCACCGGCGGCGCGGGAAGCAGGTCGGCGGCGTGACCCGTCGTGTGCCGGTACGTCCCGGCCTCGATCCCGCGGGCCGAGAGCCCCGGGCGTCCCGGCGCCACGACCGAGGACGGCTGCACCGCCGCGCGCCGACGGGTCGCCGGGTCCAGCCGCGCCGCCAGGTCACCGGCCAGTTCGCGGTGGCGGTCGGCCGCGGCCGGTGCCGGGTCGTCCACGACCAGACGGACGCGGTTCGGGTCCATCGGGACCGCGCGGATCCGGTCGGCGTGGCGGGGCGGCTCCGGGGCGCGCAGCCAGAGGCCGGACGGGATCACCTCGACCACCGTGTCGTGCGCGTACTGGTAGACGCGCGGGCCGACCGGCTCGCCGAGTTCCGGCGGCGCGCGGTGACGCAGGATGCGCGGCGTCACCGCCTTCGCCCCCAGCGTCTCCCGGGGACGGTAGGCCAGCTCCTCGGCGAAGACCTGCCAGCCGGGCCGCCCGTCGGCGTCGACAGTGAACATGACCGGGCCGTCCGGGCGGCCGGTGGGCACGCCGGTGAAGACGCGTACCGGGCAGCGCAACAGGTCGGCCAGCGCCTGCCCGAACTGCTCGCCGTCGGGCAGCGCGACCGGGCCGTACTGGACGAAGCGGGCGTGCTCGCGGCCCTCGGGCGCCAGGCCGCGCCAGAACCGGGCGATGTCGTCGAGACGCAGCGGAGCCGTCCCGGGGCAGCCCACCAGGACCGGCATCGCGTCCGGCAGGCACGGCATCGTCGAGGTCAGGTGGCTTCCGTGTACGGCGACGGCCGCCTCGTCGCGGCTCTCCCGGAGCCACACACCGCCGGGCAGTGGCTCGGCGGCGCAGGTCGAGCTGACCGTCAGGTGGTCGACGGCGGCGCCGTCCCAGGCCGGTACGGGATAGCGCTTCGACTGCCAGACCGGCGTGTGGCCGCGCCGGTAGCAGACCCACCCGCCGAGATCGGTGGCGTGCACGAAGAGCAGCCCCGCCGCGCCCGGGATCATCCGCCCGAACGGGGCGATCACCGGCCGGCCCAGCCGGTCGGAGAGCCACTGGCCGGCGAGCGCCCCGGTCTCCGGGCGAGCGCCGCAGACCACCAGCCGGATGCCCCGGCGCAGGCGCTGCCGGCGCAGCTCGGTCGCGACCGTGTCCCAGATGTCGAACGGCAGTTCGTGTTGCAGGTCCAGGATCACGATGTCGTTGTCGGGATCCCGGTCCACCGACAGCGCGACCGTACGGGCCTCCGTGCTGATCCGCTCACTGGCGTGCAGCACCAGGGCGTTGCCGACGGTGTGGCGCGTGATCACCTCAGATCATGCCGGAGCGCAGGGCGTAGGCCACCGCGTGCGAGCGGTTGCGCAGCTTCAGCCGGTGGTTGAGGCCGTAGATGACGTTCTTCACGGTGCGTTCGGAGTACCGCAGCTCGTCGGCGATCTCGTTGGTGTCGAAGCCCTCGGCCATCAGCCGCAGCACGTCGATCTCACGCGCGGTCAGGCCGGAGGCGTTGAGCCCGTTCGGGTTGAGCACGTCGCGCTGGAGCCGTTCGATGTGCTTGAGCAGCTCACCCACCAGGTTCGGAGGCAGCACGCCGCCGCCGGAGGCGGCCGCCCGGACACTGTGCACGAGGCGTTCGGCGGTGACCGCCGCGCGCGGCAGGACAGCCACGACGCGGCACTCCACGGCGGTCAGCAACTCCTGCTCGCTGACCTCCGTGGTGACCAGGACGACCGGGGCGCCGATCTCGGTCGCCGCGAGGCGCAGCATGGCGATCACGTCGGTGGTGAGCCGCTCCACGGCGACGACGAGCACCTGCGCCCGGGTCCGGTCCGCGCTGTCCAGCAGCGTGATGTCGGAACGCGACCGGAGGTGGGCGGTCAGGCCGGTGTGGGTCAGCGGGTCGGGCGCGTGCACAAAGACGGCAACTTGCTCCACAGCCATCTCCATCACTGTCAGTAGGGGCTGACAGTCTCATGGAGAGTCCTTCAGGAAATCTCCACACTCTCCTTCCCGATGGCACCGAGCCGTGAAGATCTGCCAAAAAGGCCTGGTCAGACTTTTTTCAGTCAGTGAAGATTGATTTCGACAGGGCCCATCTTCTCCGTCGCGAGCTTCCCGGCGTTCGCGGCAGCGGCCTGGATCGCCTCCATGATCGCCGCCTGCAGCGACGCTGCGTCACGCTGCTCGTACACCCGGGGGTCGACCCGGACGGCCTGGACCTTGCCCAGGCCGCTGGCCATGACGACCACCGTGGCGTCCTGCGAGCGGCCGGTGACGATCGCCCGCTCCAGCTCCGACTGCGCGTTGCGCATCTGGTCCTCCAGACGCTGCGCGTTCTCCATGAACTCCTGGAACGAGGGTGGGATCGGCGTGGACTCGGGCTGCATGCCGGGCCTTTCTGTGCGGGACGGGTGGGTGGTCAGCCGACGGCGGCCAGGCCGCCGAGCCGCTCGCCGACCGCCGGGCCGGGTGCGGCCAGGTCGGCGAGCGCGAGGGTACGGGAGCCGGTGCGCCGGGTCAGCGCCAGCGAGAACTGGTGGGCGGCGTGGACGGTGCGCTCGGGCAACCGCCCGGCCATCTGGGTCAGTGCGGCCCGGACGTCGTCTGGCACCTCGTGGCCCCGCCGCACCAGGTGCCGCAGCACGACAGCGGCCAGCTCGTCGGTGCTGAACTCGGGCACCGACCACTGCTGGCCGAACACCTCGTTCACCGCCGGCACCGCGGCCCGCAGGCTCGCCAGGGCCGCCTCCTCGCCGGTCAGCACCACCACCGGATCACCGAGCCGGGAGCGCATCCGGCCGACCAGCGCCTCGGCGATCTCCGGCGCGACGCCGGAGGAGTCGTCGACGTAGTCGAGCTGCAGCACGCCGCCGGCCGCGTCGTCGAGGACCGCGTCCACCAGGCTCCCGGCCTGGCCGGGCCACTGCGGCGCCAGCTCCCGGCTCGTGCTCACCCGCACCAGTTGACCGACCGGCACCAGGCCCAGCTCCGACAGGCAGGCCGCGTACAGCCGGGCGTACTCGCTGCGACCGCTCCCGGCCCGGCCGCCGAGCAGCACGTTGCCGGTGCGGCCGGGGCCGCGCCGGCGGTTGCGTCCCTCGCAGAGCTGCAGCAGCGTCTGCCCGGCCGCCTCCTTGACCCGCTGCCCGCCGACCAGTCCGCAGATCCGCTTCCAGCTGCGGGCCGCGTTGATCGCGCCGGTCGGGTCGGTCGCCGCGTCGGGTTGCTCGCCCTGCTCGACCGGCAGGTCCTCCAGCAGCGCCAGCTCGGGTTCGACGTCGGCGGCGGTGAGCCGGTTGAGCTCGCTGTCCTTCGTGGGCGGCGTGGTGGCCAGACGCGACGCCTGGTTGTTGATCAGCGCCTCGAACAGCTTGCGGGCCACCCGGCCGTTGCCGAACGTGGCGTTCTTCGGCACCCGGGTGAAGTACGCGGTGAGCGCCTCCACGGCGTCGTCGGTCAGCTCGTAGTAGTGCTTGCTGACCAGGTTCGAGGTGATGGTGACCAGTTCCTCGACGGAGTAGTTCGGGAACTCGACGGTGCGGGTGAAGCGGGACGCCATACCGGGGTTGGAGGCGAGGAACTGCTCCATCAGCTCGGAGTAACCCGCGACGATCACCACCAGCTCGTCGCGGTGGTCCTCCATCATCTTCATCAGCGCGTCGATGGCCTCCTGGCCGAAGTCCGGCCCGGAGCCGCCCGACCCGCTGGACAACGTGTACGCCTCGTCGATGAAGAGCACGCCGCCGAGCGCCTTGGTGACCAGCTCGGTCGTCTTGATCGCCGTGGAGCCGATGTACTGGCCCACCAGGTCGGCCCGCGCCGCCTCGACCATGTGGCCCTTGGACAGGATGCCCAGTTCCTTGAGCACCGAGCCGTAGAGGCGGGCCACGGTGGTCTTGCCGGTGCCGGGCGGGCCGGCAAAGACCAGGTGCCGGCTCATCGGCGGCATCGGCAGGCCCATCTGGAGCCGGACCTGCGACATCTTGATCAGATTGATCAGCGCGGTGACCTCCTGCTTCACCCCGCGCAGACCGATCAGCCCGTTCAACTCGCGAAGCGGCTCGCTCAGCTCGTCCGCGCCGCTCTCCGCCGCCGTACCCTCGTCGTCGGCGACCTGGACCGGCGCGGCGGCCGGCGGGCCGGCGGGCGTCGGGGTGGCCTGCGGGCGGCCCACCGTCAGCGCCTCGGTGGTCACCGTGGCGCCGGGCGCGCGCCGGACGTCGTCGCCGCCGCTGTCGCGCACCACGCACCGGGTGAGCGCGACCGGCTCCACGGTGTCCACGCCGATGCCGGCCGCGCCGCTGCCGAGCACCTCGCCGTCGCTCACCGACCCCCGGGAGCCCGCCTCGAAGACGATCCCGTCGGCCCGGGCGTCGCGCACCCGGGTCTGCGTCACGGTCGCCGATCCGGTGACCCGCAGGCCGTCGCGGACCGCGCCGGCGATCTCGCTGTCGTCGAGCTGGAGCGCGCCCTCGGCCAGCACGCCCGAGCCGCGCAGCAGGGCCGCGCGCAGCGTCAGGTCGGCGCCGGCGCCCACCCGGACGGCTGCCGCGCCGGTACCGGTGAGGCGGGCCTCGTGCACCACACCCCGCGCGGGTCCGGTCAGCGCCAGCGCGGTCGCCTCCCCCGCGTCCACCACGAGATCGGTGCCCTCCAGCGAGGCGCCGTCCTGGACCAGCACCCCGCCGCCCGTGGTGATCTCGGCGCGCAGCCGCTGGAGTACGACAGCCGACTCACCGGTGAGCACGGCGACGTTGTCGCGGGTGCCCCGCACGGTCAGCCCGAGGAACCGCGGCGCGCCGCCGTCGACGGCGACACCCACCGGCGCGTCCTGGACGGTGCAGTCGGTGAAGGTCGGCCGGCCGCCGCCGAGCACCTGCACCGCGGTGTGCCCGGCGCCGCCGAACGTGCAGTTCCGGAACGACGGCGACGCGCCCTCGGCGATGTGCGCCGACTGCACGGCGGCGCCGGTGAACGTCGAGTCGCTGATCTGCACGTCCGCCTCGCCGCGGACGAAGACGTCGACGTTGCCACTGCCGGTGACCGACAGGCCCCGGATACGGGCCCAGGCGCGCTGCTCGACCACCAGGGCGGGTTTGCCGGCCCCGGTGATCTCGCACTGTTCGATCGTGAGCCGGGCGTCGCCGCCGGCGCACACGCTGTTCGCGCCCGCTGTGCGCAGGCGGCAGCGGCGCAGCGTCAGGGCGCTCTGCTCCCCCACCACCACGCTGCTCGTGGCGACGTCGTGGACATCGGTGTCCTCGATCGTGCTCGACCCGGCCGACATCACCACCACGCCCGCGCCCGCCGAGCTGGTCAGGTCGCAGCCGCGCAGCGCGACGGTGCCCTGCATGCGGGCCAGCAGCGTCACCCAGGAGGCGCCGCTGACCCGGCAGTCGTCGAGCGCCACCTCGCCCGCGTACACGTCGACCGCCGCCAGCGTGGTGTCGGCGCTGCTGAGCGTGATGCCGCGCAGCTGGGCGCCCTCGCCGCGCACGACGAGGACGCTGCCCTCCTCCACGTGCACCTCGACGGTGCCGGGCTGGGCGGCGCTGATCGTCACCCGGTCGCCGACCACGAGCTTCTCGACGTACCGGCCGGGGTGGACGTCGATCGTGGCGCCGGGCTCGGCCCGGGCCAGCGCGGAACCGATCGTCGGATAGGAACCCGGCTTCCGGTCGCCCACCACAAGAACCTGCCGACTCACCGCGTCATCCCTTCCGGTCCAGCCCGGGCAGCACCCGCAGGCGCCCGCGGGCCGCCGCTCCGATGCGTACCCGGGGCTCGGCCGTGGCCCACCGGTCCACGCTGCGCCGCAGCGACGTGATCGCCAGCTCGTCCAGCGACACCCGGTTGGAGTCGACCCGGCCGGTGTCGTCGATCTCGTTGGCGCCGATCTCCCGCAGCATGACCGCGCCGCGCTCGCCGGCCGAGGGCCGGCGCAGGTCCAGCACCTTGAAGTTCGTACCGGGCAGGAACAGCACCCGGTCCTCGACGTGCTCGTCCCCCTCCGGTTCCAGCAGGCTGGTCCGGCGGGCGGTCATCGACCAGATCAGCACGTCGGTGTCGCCGTCCTCGGACGCGCACGGCTGGGTCAGCGCGTTGACGAAGCTCCAGTCGGTGACCAGCCGCCGGTCCTGGTAGAGCGCCCATTCACCGTCGGTCGGCGACAGCCGGTAGACGGTGGTGCCCCGGAACGACGGCATCCGGGAGACCCCGGCGACCACGCAACGCGCGAACGGCACGTGCGGTCCCTTGCGGCCGGACCGCAGCCCGGCGTCGACGCCCGGTCCCCGGCCGGTCAGGTAGAGCCGCAGCGCGACCGAGTCGGCGAGCACGTCCTCGGTGGACACGCCGGAGCCCTGCATGCCCGGGTGCTCCGACATGATCCGGGACACCGAGCTGGCCATCACGTCGAACTCGCGGCTGAGCGTGCGGCGCAGCCAGGCCCGCTCGTCGGCGAGCCCCTTCTTCTCCGACAGCAGCGCGCCCGCCCCGGCCGAGGGCACCGGCTGCATCCGCGCCTCGGCGGCCACCTCGGACGGCTCGGCGTCCTCCGCCGGTTCGGCCTGCGCGGCCGGCCCGGTCGGCTCGGCGGTCTTCGCGGGCCCGGCGGCGTCCGCCGGGCCGGCCCCGGCGGACGGGGAGGAAGGCAGGTCGACGGCTGTCGACGGCGGGGCCGCGACCGGCGCCACCGGCCCGGCCGCCACCGGCGGGGTCGCGAGCGCCTGGCCGAAACCGGCGGGCATCGTCGGCGGCGCCGGCTCGCCGAAGCCCGCCGGCATGGTGGGCGGCGCGGGGTACGGGTCCGGTGCGGCGTCCTCGACAGGTGCCGCCGAGGGCCCGCTCCCCGGGTCGGCGGCGACCACCGGCCCGACGGCGACAGGCCCGGCCGGTGCCGCCGGTGCGACGGGCGTGACCGGCTGCACGGGTGCGACCGGCACGACGGGGACGTCCGGTCCGGCAGCGGTGGCCGGCACGGCGTGCGCGACCGGCTCGCCGTGGGCAACCGGCGGCGTGGGGGCGGCCACCACCACGGGGGCAACCGGCGGCGCTGCCGGAAGTGGCACCGCGGGCGGAGCCGGCAGCTCGGACACGACCGGCACCATGGGCGGCTCGGGCAGGTCGGCCGTGACCGGTGGCGCCGCCGGGAGCGGCACCGCCGGCGGAGGCGGCAGTTCGGACCCGACCGACGGCGCTGTCGGAAGCGGCACCGCGGGCGGAGCCGGCCGCTCGGAGGCGAGCGGCGCTGCCGGCGGGTCCGGGAGCGCGGACACGAACGGCACCGCGGGCGGAGCCGGCAACTCGGACCCGAGCGGCGCGACCGGGGGCGGCGGCAGTGCAGGCGCGACCGGAAGCCGGGTTCCTATCCGACGATCGGTTCCGCGCTGGCCCGGGCCGAG
>NZ_WBKS01000148.1:0-13470 GCF_008868145.1 Micromonospora sp. AMSO1212t | reverse complement strand
GCGTGTGTGGGCTCGGGCCGGGGGCGCCCGACCACGCGTACCCCAGGGGTCTGCTCGCGGGCCGGTGGTTCCGGTTCGGGCCGGGGCACCGGCGCGACCGGCACGGCGGGCTGGTGCGGGATCGGCAGGGGCTCGCGGCCGACGCCACGGCGGGGCGGGGCCACCACCGGCTCGACCGGTGCGGGCGGCGTGGACGCGGCCGGTCGCCGCCGGGGCTGCGCGCCGCCGAACAGGTCGAGGAAGGGGGAGTCGATGTCGCCGTCGGGGCGTACCGGCTCGCGCGGGGTGAGCGGTCGCGGCGGCTGGAAGACGCCGACGCGGCTGTGCCCGGGGCTGGTGACGAGCGCGCTGTCCAGGACGACCTCGTCCAGATCCTCGTCCGGCGGGTAGTCGAACGATCGCGCACGGTTACCGGTGGGCCCGGCCGGGCGCCCGGCCGGGGAACCCGGCGTGGAAGAGCGACTCATGCGACCGCCTCACCCGCGTCGTTCGTCTGCACGGTTGTCGTACGCCCGGTCATGCCAGTTCCTCCCGGATCCTGATCCGGCTCGCGACGAGCCGCGGATCCCGCTGCTCGGTGGCCGGTTCCCGGGTGCGTCGCCAGTCGGTCAGCGCGGTCCGGATGACCATGCGCGCGGGCCGGTCCGGGTCGACGTACCGGAAGATGAACGAGGTCGTCACGATCGCCAGCGAGATCTCCCAGGCGGGGAACAGCTCGACCTGGAGCGTGAACAGCCAGTGGATGAACATGTAGAGGGGTACGAGCAGCATGAACAGGCCGTACTGGGCGTACGGCAGGTGGACGGGAAGGGTGTACCCGGGCGGCCCCAGGTAGACGAGGCGTGCCCGGTAGATGTCGTCGTCGGTGCGCAGCCGCATCGTCGCCCAACGCCCTACTCGAAGATCAGGTTGATCAGGTAGTCGCCGACGAAGAAGAGTGTGGCCGCTCCGGCGATGAAGGCCAGGCCGATGATGGCGATGGCCGAGCTGGTCAGCACCTTGGAGATCTCGCCCCGGCTGGCCCGGCCGATGAAGATCACTCCGAGGACCGCGAGCAGGATCGGCGCGATCTTGCTGGCGAAGAAGGTGACGACGTTGTCGGTGTCGATGCCCTTCGGGGCCGGCTCGGCGAGTGGAGTCGACGCCAGGGTGTGGAGCGCGTGGTCCACGGCACTGGACGCCGTTGCCATGAGCTCGATGGCGATCACTGGAAACCTCCCCAAGGTCGCGGCCGGCAGCGCCGCGTTGGTGCAAGTAGGCAAGCCTGGCGGGATGGTGCTCGTCAGAGGCAGCGCCGTCAACGCTGAGTCCGTCACTCACCACGCAGAGTGGTGAGTTTTGGGGGGATTCTTCCCGCTTCGGCCCTCCCTCCAGGCTTCGCCATCTCGATGCTGGGCAATTCCAAAGCGTACGGCCCGGCCACCTTTGCGACAAGCCGTGAAGAGTCGACCTCCGACGGCCCGGATGACCGATCGTACACCTGTTCCAATGCGCACGTCAGGGGTGCCGCGTCGGGCGCTCGCCCGGTGGCCGGAAGCCCTGCCGGCGAACGGTACTGTCGGGTCCGTGACCGATCTGGTACGGGCGGAGACCCCGGTGGTGATGGGCGTCCTCAACGTCACGCCCGACTCCTTCTCCGACGGCGGCAGATACGCCGATCTGGACGCGGCCGTCGCACACGGGGTGCGACTGCGCTCCGACGGCGCCGACCTGATCGACGTGGGCGGCGAGTCCACCCGGCCCGGCGCCGACCGGGTCGACGCGGAGACGGAGACCGCCCGGGTGCTGCCGGTGGTCCGCGAGCTGAGCGCCGCCGGCATCCGGGTCAGTATCGACACCAGCCGCGCCCGGGTCGCCGAGGCGGTCCTCGCCGCCGGCGCGTACGTGGTCAACGACGTCTCCGGCGGCCTCGCCGACCCGGACATGGCCCGGGTGGTCCGCGACGTTGGCTGCCCCTGGGTGCTCATGCACTGGCGGGGGCACTCCCGCGGGATGCGCGAGCTGGCCACGTACACCGACGTGGTGGCCGAGGTCCGGGACGAGCTGAGCCGGCGCGTCGACGCCGCGCTCGCCGCCGGGGTGGCCGCCGACCGGATCATCGTCGACCCGGGCCTGGGCTTCGCGAAGACCGCCGCCCACAACTGGGCGCTGAGCGCCCGCCTGCCCGAGCTGGTCGACCTGGGCTTTCCGGTGCTGTTCGGGGCCAGCCGCAAGTCCTACCTCGGCCGGCTGCTCGCCGACCCGGCCGGCGAGCCCCGGCCCACCGCCGGCCGGGAGGCCGCGACCGTCGCGACGAGCGTGCTCGCCGTCGCGGCCGGCGCCTGGGGGGTACGCGTGCACGACGTCCGCGCCACCGCCGACGCGCTCGCCGTCTGGCGTGCCACCGGCAGCCCTCGGCTCGCCACCGCGACCGGCACCCGGCCTGCGAGCGCGTCGCCGACGGAGGCGGCCACCGGCAGGCGGCAGGCGGAAGCGGCCACCGGCCTGAGCGGAGGCGACCGATGACCGACCGGATCGAGCTGACCGGCCTGCGCGCGCACGGCCGCCACGGCGTCTACGACTTCGAGCGCGCACAGGGGCAGGAGTTCGTGGTCGACGCGGTGCTCGAACTGGACCTGGGCCCGGCCGCGCGCTCGGACGAGGTGACCGACACCGTGCACTACGGCGAACTGGCCGAACGCCTGGTCGCCGTGATCACCGGCGAGCCGGTGAACCTGATCGAGACGCTCGCCGACCGGCTGCTCGCGGTCTGCCTGGCCGAGCCGCTGGTGGCCGCCGCGACGGTGACCGTGCACAAGCCGGAGGCCCCGATCCCGCACGCGTTCCGGGACGTCGCGGTCACGATGCGGCGTACCCGATGACCCGGGCCGTGCTGTCGATCGGCAGCAACCTCGGCGACCGCCTCGGCCACCTGCGCGGCGCGGTGGCCGCGCTCGGCGACAGCGTGCTGCTGGTCTCCGGCGTCTACGAGACTCCACCGTGGGGGGACGCCGACCAGCCCGCGTACCTGAACGCGGTGGTGATGGCCGCGGACCCGGCGGCGACGCCCGAGGACTGGCTGGCCCGCGCCCGGGCCGCGGAGGCGGCGGCCGGGCGCGCCCGCGACCCGCAACGGCGGTACGGGCCCCGCACGCTGGACGTGGACGTGATCGCGGTCTGGGACGACGCCGGTGAGCCGGTGCTCCGCGACGATCCCGAGCTGACAGTGCCGCACCCCCGGGCCCACCTGCGCGCCTTCGTGCTGCGCCCGTGGATCGACATCGAGCCGCACGGCCGGCTGCCCGGGCACGGCTGGCTGACCGACCTGCTCAACGCCGAGCCGCTGGCCGGGGACGCCCTGGAACTGAGCCCGCGACCCGATCTGACGCTAGAGTCGGACACATGACCCGGTGGAGCGTGGCCCGGCAGTGGCGAGCTGAGGAGGTGCGGTGAGCACCGACCGCTCCCCGCAGGGGCCCGACCGCTTCCGGATGGGTCCGACCCGGGCCTCCACGCTGGTGGTGGCCGGTCTGGCCGCCGCCGCGGTGGCCTGGCTGCTGATCAGCAGCTTCTACGGAGACCTCGGTTCTGACCTGCCCTGGCTGCCGGTGATCACGCTGGCCGGGCTGGCCGTGCTGGAGGGCTACGCGGCGGTGAACACCCGGGGCCGGATCGAGCGGCGACCCGGCCGGGAGCCGGTGAACCCGCTGCTGGTCGCCCGGTTCGTGGTGCTGGCAAAGGCGTCCGCGCTGGCCGGGGCCATCTTCGCCGGCTTCTACGCCGGCCTGACCGGCTGGCTCTTCGTGGAACAGACCAACGCGGCCACGAACGATCGCCCCGCCGCGCTCGGCGGCCTGATCGCCGCCCTGGCGCTGGTCGCGGCCGCGCTCTGGCTGGAACGCTCCTGCCGGGTGCCGGAGCAGGAGGACGACGAGGACCGCGAGCCGGGCGACCGGGAGACGCCCCGCGGGCGTCTCTGAGGGTTCCCCCCACCCCGCCCCGGAGGTACCGTCCCTGGCGACCGGAGAGCGACGGCCGCCACCGGTCCGCCCGCCCGTGGGCCGGACGCGGCCACCTGGGGAGGCGCGAGCCAATGGCGTACGACGATGCGGGCCGGACAGCGCCGCCGGAGACGTCGTCCGGGGTGCCCGCTGCCGTACTGGAGAACGTCTTCGACGACCCGGCGCACGGCGAACCCGGCCGGGACCGGATCGCGGTGCACGTGCTCTGGGAGTTCGTGCTGCTCGCCGGACTGGTGGCGATGGCCTGGCTGCTCTGGCGGGAGGACGCGGACGCGCTGCGCGGCGGCGCGCTGAAGACGCTGCTCGTCGACGTCGCAGCGCTCGGTCTGCTCACGCTCGCCGCCGGCCTGAGCCTGCGGGCCGGCGCGGTGAACCTGGCGGTCGGCCCGGTCGCGCTGGCCGCCGCGCTGCACTTCGCCGAGCAGGGCGACCGGGGCATGCGGGAGGCGCTGCTGCCGGCGCTTGCGGTGGCGGCGGCGGCCGGGCTGGCGCTAGCCCTGGCCGTGGTGGTGCTGCATGTGCCCGGGTGGGCGGCGAGCCTGGCCGGGGCGGCCGGCGTGATCGTCTACCTGGAACGGCGCACCGGCCCGGTGGCGGTGCAGGGTGACTACGACCCTCGTCGCAGCGCGCTCTACTTCTTCGTCGGCTTCGCCGCGGTGGCCGTCCTCGGTGGCCTGTTCGCCGCGATGAAACCCGTACGCCGGCTGATCGGCCGGTTCCGCCCGGTCGCCGACCCGGCCCGGCGGCGCGGCGTGGCGGCCGCCACGGTGACCGCGCTGGCGCTCGTCGGGTCCACCGTGCTGGCGATGCTGGGCGGCGTGCTGATCGCGGCGAACGGGGACGGCCAGGTCGCGCCCGGCACCGGACTGGACTGGACCGTGCTGGCGGTGGGCACGGTGATGCTCGCCGGCACCAGCGCGTACGGGCGGCGCGGCGGCATCTTCGGCACCCTGTTCGCGGTCTGCCTGGTGGTGGTGTTCCTCGCCTGGACCGTCCCGCACGGCTGGACGGTCAGCCGGTGGGCGCTCGGCGGTGCCGTGCTCGGCGTGGGCCTGCTCGTCACCCGGCTGGTCGAGACGTTCGGCCGGCCGCGCCCGGCGGCGACGGTCGGGACCGGCCCGGTCCGCCCGGCCCGGGACGGCGCGTTGAGCGGCGGTTGGACGATGACCCCGGCGCCCGAGCCGGCCGACGCCTGGCCGTCGGTGCTGCCGGTACGCCAGCACGACACCCCGGTGGAGGCGTGGGAGGCACCGCGCTGGGACAACGAGCCCCGGCGCTGGGACGCCGACGACCGCTGACCGGCGGCCGCCGTGCGTCCGGCGCGCCCGGACTGATCTCTCCGGTTAGGCTCGGCGGCATGACCGATACTCCCGCCCCCGGCGGCCGTACCTTCGACGAGCTCGACAAGCTCTCCACCGAGGAACTGCGTGAGCAGGCGTTCCACCTGGCGCGCGAGCGCCGCGACGTGGGGTTCTTCTGGTCGGTCCTGCGGCACCTGCCGAACGCGGACGAGGCCGCCGCGCTGGACGGCGCGCCGAACTCGGTCGGCCCGACCATCGACGAGGCGAACGCGCTCTGGCGTGAGCTGACCGGGCACGGCTACGAGGAGTCCGCGCCGCTGCTGCGCGCCGCCTTCATCGACTACCTGATGAAGCACTGAGGTCGATGACGGCCCGCCGGCCGACGACGGCCGACCGGTTACGCAGGTTTGCCCGGCGGGACCGGCCGGGAACTGACCGCCGCATGGCTCTGAGCAACCGCCCCCGCACCGTCTCCCGGTACGGCTCGGCCGCCGGCACCGGCACGCTCGCCGCGTTCCTGCTCGTCGCCGTCGGCGGCAGCCCGATGTACGTGGACTGGGCGCAGCGCGGCACCGACCCGACCGGGGCCGGTGGCTGGTTCCTGCGGCTGCTCGCCTGGCCGTCCTGGCGGTGGCACGCCGACGAGGGCGTGTTCGCCACCAACCTGCGGGCGATCCTGCTGATCGTGCTGGCCGCGGCGCTGCTGTACCTGCTGCCCGGCCCGCAGGCCGACCGGGTCACGTCCTCGGGCAGCCAGTTCCTCTCCGGCTGGGGCGCGTACGCGCTCGCGGGCGGGCTCAGTGCCCTGCTCGCCACGCTCCTCGGTCCGCACGGCTCGCTGTTCGCCGCGTTCCAGGCGGCCAGCACCGGCGTCACGTACGGCTTCTTCGCGGGCTGGATCGTCGGACTGGCGAGCCTCGGCGGCCGGGCCTGAGCTCAGTCCACGGCGCCCAGCGTCAGCACCCGGCTCCGGGCGAGCAGCCCCACCGCCCGCCCCTCCTCGGTGACCACGGCGTGTTCCGCGCCGGCGGTGAGCAGCGCACCGAGCGCGTCGTACGCCGAGTCGCCGAGCGCCACGGTGGGCAGGCCGGTGCCGCCGTCGGCCGGGAGCGGGTCGAGCACCGCGCGGGTCACCGGGGTGACGGCGAGCCGCCGGATGCCCCGGTCGGCGCCGACGAACTCGCGGACGAAGTCCGAGGCGGGCGCGCCGAGCAGGGCGGCGGGTGTGTCGTACTGCTCCAGCCGGCCGCCCTCGGACAGCACCGCGATCCGGTCGCCCAGCCGGACCGCCTCGTCGAGGTCGTGGGTGACCAGCACGATCGTCTTGCGTACCTCGGCCTGCAGGCGCAGGAACTCCTCCTGGAGGCGGGTCCGGACGATCGGGTCCACGGCCGAGAACGGCTCGTCCATCAGCAGCACCACCGGATCGGCGGCGAGCGCGCGGGCCACGCCGACCCGTTGCCGCTGCCCGCCGGAGAGCTCGTGCGGGTACCGCCGGCCGAACTGCGCCGGGTCGAGACCGACGAGTTCCAGCAGCTCGCCGACCCGGTCCCGGGTCCGCTGCTTCGGCCAGCCCAGCAGCCCCGGCACGGTCGCCACGTTCGCGGCGACGGTCTGGTGCGGGAAGAGACCGACGTTCTGGATGACGTAGCCGATGCGGCGGCGCAACGCCACCGGATCGACCCGGGTGACGTCGTCGTCGCCGAGCAGGATCCGCCCGTCGGTGGGCTCGATCAGCCGGTTGATCATCCGCAGCACCGTCGACTTCCCGCAGCCGGACGGGCCGATCAGCACCACCAGTTCACCGGCGGCGACCTCCAGGCTCAGCTCGCGTACCGCCTCGGTGCCGTCCGGGTAGCGCTTGCGGATGCGCTCCAGCGTGATCGACGCCGCGCCGCCTCCGGCGGTGCCTCCCGGGGTACCGTCCACGTGTGTCCCTCCACCTGAGCTACCGGGCCGACCCGGGTAATCCGTGGTTCTCCTGGCAGTACGTGCGGGACAACTCTGACACGATCCTCGCCGCGCTGCGGGAGCACACCTGGCTGACCGCCCGGGCCGTGGTGATCGCCGCGCTGGTGGCGCTGCCGCTAGCGGTGCTCGCGTACTGGTTCCGGTCGCTGTCGGCTCCCATCCTGGCGGTGACCGGGGTGCTGTACACCGTCCCGTCGCTGGCGTTGTTCGCGTTCCTCGCGCCCTACCTGGGCATCGGCGCGATCACCGTGCTCACCGTGGTCGCGCTGTACGCGTTGCTGGTCATCGTGCGCAACGCGTTGGCCGGGCTGACCCAGGTGCCGCCGGAGGTGCGCGAGGCCGCCGAGGGCATGGGGTACGGCAGGTGGGGCCGGCTGTTGCGGATCGAGCTGCCGTTGGCGCTGCCCGGCATCCTCACCGGCGTACGGCTCGCGACCGTGTCCACTGTCGCGCTCGTCACCGTCGGGGTGGTGGTCGGCCGGGGCGGCCTCGGCCAGCTCATCTTCGCGGGCTTCCAGAACAACTTCTACAAGGCGCAGATCATGACCGGCACGGTGCTGTGCGTGCTGCTGGCGCTGGTGCTCGACCTGGTGCTCGCAGGCGTGGGACGCCTGCTCACTCCCTGGCTGCGCGGGAGGTCCGCCCGGTGAACCCCGTCGAGCAGGCAGTGGTCTGGCTGAACGACCCGCTGAACTGGACCAACCCCGGCGGCGTGCTGGACCGCCTCGGCGAGCACCTCAGCATGTCCGCCTTGGCGGTGCTGCTCGGGTGCCTGGTGGCCTGGCCGATCGGGCTCTGGCTCGGGCACAGCGGCCGGGGCGGCGGGCTGGTCCTGCTGGTCTCCAACGTCACGCTGGCGATCCCGACGCTGGCCCTGCTGACCATCCTGCCGTTGACGGTCCTCGGTTTCGGCCGGCCGGCCGTGGTGGTGGCGCTCGCGGTCTTCGCGGTCCCGCCGCTGCTGGCGAACGCGTACACCGGGGTGCGGCAGGCCGATCCGGAGGCCCGGGACGCGGCCCGGGGGATGGGCCTGTCCGGCGGGCAGGTGCTGCGCCGGGTGGAGCTGCCGCTCGCGGTGCCCTATCTGGCGGCCGGCTTCCGTACCGCTGCGGTGCAGGTGGTGGCCACCGCCGCGCTCGCCTCGTTCGTCAACGGCGGCGGGCTGGGCCAGATCATCCGGGCCGGGTTCGGGCTCGACATCGCCGCCGGGGGCGGTCAGATCATCGCCGGCGGGGTGCTGGTGGCCGGGTTGGCGCTGCTCGTCGAGGGATTGCTCGCGGTGGTGGAGCGGGTGGTGACGCCGCGCCCGCTGCGCCGGGTACGCCGGCGGGCGAACCGCCGCGCGACGGCGGCGACGACCGGCGGCTGAGCCGTCGGTGACGATCGGGTGACGAAAACCGCTCCGAGTTTGTCGGTCGGGTCCGGAAGATATTGGCTGGAGTCGCGGGTGGCCGTCCGGATCGCCCGTCGGACACGCGGCCGGCCCGAGGGGGTCGCGCCGGGACACGGAAGGCGGGCACTGATGCGCGCGCGTACGACACTGGCCGCGGGGGCGCTCGGCGCACTCACCGCGGCTGTTCTCCTCACCGGCTGCGGCGACGCCGGATCGTCCGGCACCGACGCGCCCGAGCAGGGCGCCTCGGGGGCGGGCTGCGCCCCGGTGGCGGGCGACCAGCTCGTCGTCCTCACCGACGACAAGAAGCTCCAGAACACCGACAACGTCATCCCCGCGATCAACGCGAAGGCGGCCACGCCGCAGCTCGTCGCCGCGCTGGACAAGGTCTCCGCGAAGCTCGACACCCCCAAGCTGATCCAGCTCAACCGGGCGGTCGACGTCGACCGCAAGACGCCCCAGGTCGCGGCGCAGGAGTTCGCCTCCGCCAACGGCGTGACCGACGGGATCGAGAAGGGCCCGGGCGGTCAGATCACCGTGGGCGCCGGCAACTTCAGCGAGAGCCAGACCATCGCCGAGCTCTACAAGATCGCGCTCACCGCCGCCGGCTACCAGGTCAAGGTGCAGACCATCGGCAACCGGGAGCTCTACGAGCCGGCCCTGGAGAAGGGGCAGATCCAGGTCGTCCCGGAGTACGCCGCCACCATGGCGGAGTTCCTCAACACCAAGGCCAACGGCAAGGACGCCCAGCCCGTCTCCTCGCCGGAGCTGGACAAGACGGTCGCGGCGCTGAAGACCGAGGGTGACAAGGCCGGCCTGGTCTTCGGCCAGCCCTCCCAGGCGCAGGACCAGAACGCGTTCGCGGTGACCAAGGCGTTCGCCGACAAGTACGGCGTGTCCACGCTCTCCGAGCTGGCCGCCAAGTGTTCCGGCCAGGCCACCGTGCTGGCGGGGCCGCCCGAGTGCCCGCAGCGGCCGAAGTGCCAGGCCGGTCTGGTCGAGGTCTACGACTTCAAGGCCGGCTCGTTCAGCTCGCTGGACGCGGGCGGCCCGCAGACCAAGAACGCGCTGAAGACCGGTTCGGCGAGCGTCGGCCTGGTCTTCTCCTCCGACGCCGCGCTGGCCACGAGCTGACGCACCACCGCCGGCCGGCGCCACGCGTGCCGGCCGGCGGCACGGCTGCCCTGTTCGACGGGCCGCTCATCGAATGGTGCCGACCCGTTCCCCTCTGGTGGAACTCTCGGTACTCTGCTCAGCCATGCCCGCCTCGGTCGCGCCCGCCGACAAGAGCACGCCCACCCTGCTCACCGTCCTGTTCTGGGTCGGTGTGGGGCTGGCGCCCCTGGCTGCGCTCATCCTGCTGATCGCCGACGGCAACGGCTCGATCCGGTTCGGCGCCGTCCTGGCGATCCTTGCGGTCGTGCTCATCGGTCTGTCCATCGCGCTGCGACCGGAGAGCGGCTCCGGCGGCGCGGCCACCGAGGAACTCCGCGAGGAGTTGGCGCAGCTCCGGCGGGAGCTGCGGGCCGAGATCGTGGCCGCCGCCCAGCGCGGCAACCAGGCGCTCGACCAGGCACGACGGGCCGAGGAGGTGGCCGGTGCGGTCCGGCACCGGCTCGACGCAGCCGCCGCCGGACTGGCCTCCGCGCCCGTGTCCGCCTCCGCCCCCGCGTCTCCCTCCGTGGCCGGGTCGGCGCGCCCGAGCGGTGCGGCCCGGGTGCCGGTCACCGGCCCGCCCGATGTCGACCGGGCGTACCCGGCCGGCCGGGACGACGACGAACCGGCCCGGCGGGCGTACTCCGGCGGCCGCTACGGAACCGACTACGACGCGGACCCGCCTCGGACCGGCCACCACGACGCCGACCCGCCCCGGACGGGCCGCTACGACGCCGAGCCGTCCCCGGCGGGCCGCTATGAGACCGAACAGCCCCGGGCGGGCGGCTATGACGCCGAGCCGTCCCCGGCGGGCCGCTATGACGCCGAGCCGTCCCGGGCGGGCCGCTATGACGCCGAGCCGTCCCGGGCGGGCCGCTATGAGACCGAACAGCCCTGGGCCGGCCGCTACGACTCCGAACCGGCACGGGCCGGTCGGCACGACGCCGAGCCGGCGCGGGCCTCAGTGCGTCCCGACCAGCCGGCGAGCGGGGTGTACGGCGCGGCGCGGGTGTCCGAGCCGGTCGCCCGGCCGGAGACCCGCCCTGTCGGCGTGGTCCACCACACCGAGACGGTGCACGTCACCACCCGACACACGATCGTCGGCGGTGGTGAGCCGGCCGGAAGCCGGTACGGCGGGTTCCCCGGCGGCTGGTCGGACGAGGACAGGCCCCGGGGCGCGGACGCGGCCGACCACTGGCGCGCGGGACACCGCGACCCGGACGACCGGTCAGGCCGCCGCGCCGGGTCGGACGACGGTGGTCGGGGTGCCGGATCCGGCGACGACGGGCACCCGTGGGCTGACCCCGGGCGTCCTAGTGCCGAACATCCGTGGGCGGGTGTCGGCCGGGCCGCCGCCGGTGAACAGGGCTGGTCCGGGCGTACCGCTGGTGAACAGGGCTGGTCGGGGCGTACCTCCGGGGGCGGCTGGTCGGGCGACCAGGGCCGGACGGCGGCGGAGGAGCAGCGGCCCTGGTCCGGCGGCGAGGACGACCGGGCCGGCCGGGCGGCGGGCACCTGGCCGGCGGCAGCGGCGGACGCCCCGGCCGGGCGGGCGAGTGCCGACGGCGACCAGTGGTCCGAGATGCGTGCCGGTAACCGGTGGGCCGCGGTCCGCGACGACGGTGCGGGCCGGGAGATCCGGCTCGGGGAGCGGCGCGCCGCCGTGCACGCCGACGGTGGTGGCACGGAGTACCGCGTCGAGGACCGGTGGGCCTCGGTACGCGGCGGCGGACCGGACGCGAGCGGGCCGGACGGACCGGACGCCCGCTGGCCCGGGGAGAGCCACCCGGCGCTGCCGGCCGGTGGGGTGCCGGTGCCGGACGAGTGGCGGCCGCCGACGCAGCGCAGCGGCCAGCCGGAGTGGCGCCAGCCGCCTCCCGAATGGCGCCGGCCGGAACCGGAGTGGCGCCGGCCCGAGCCGGAGCAGCGTCAGCCCGAGCCGGAGCAGTGGCGTCGGCCCGAGCCGGAACGGCGGCCGGCGGAGCCGGAGTGGCGCAGCCCGGAGCACGGTGGGCACGGCCGGCCGCACCGGGACGACGCCGACCGCTGGCGCTGACCGCCCACGATCACTTGTCGATGTCGCCCACCACGAAGAACATCGAGCCGAGGATGGCGATCAGGTCCGGCACCAGACAGCCGGGCAGCAGCGACGACAGCGCCTGCACGTTCGCGTACGAGGCGGTGCGCAACTTCAGCCGCCACGGGGTCTTCTCGCCCCGGGACACCAGGTAGTAGCCGTTGATGCCGAGCGGGTTCTCGGTCCAGGCGTACGTGTGCCCCTCGGGCGCCTTCAGCACCTTGGGCAGGCGGGTGTTCACCGGCCCGCTGATCCGGTCCACCCGGTCCAGGCACTGCTCGGCGAGGTCGAGCGAGGCGTACACCTGGTCGAGCAGCACCTCGAAGCGGGCGTGACAGTCACCGGCGGTCTTCGTCACCACGGGCACGTCGAGCTGGTCGTAGGCCAGGTACGGCTCGTCGCGGCGCAGGTCGAGGTCGAGCCCGGAGGCGCGGGCGACCGGCCCGGAAGCGCCGAACGCGGCGGCGTCGGCGGCGGACAGCACACCGACCCCGACGGTACGGGCCAGGAAGATCTCGTTGCGCCGGATCAGGTTGTCGAGGTCGGGCATCCGGCGGCGTACCTCGGCGATGGCGGTGCGGGCGCGCCCGGTCCAGCCGGACGGCACCTCCTCCTTCAGGCCGCCGACCCGGTTGAACATGTAGTGGATCCGGCCGCCGGAGACCTCCTCCATCACCGCCTGGATGGTCTCCCGTTCCCGGAACGCGTAGAACATCGGCGTGATCGCGCCGATCTCCAGCGGGTACGAGCCGAGGAACATCAGGTGATTGAGCACCCGGTTCAGCTCGGCCAGCGCCATCCGCAGCCAGGTGGCGCGTTCCGGCACCTCCATGCCCATCAGCCGCTCGACGGCGAGCACCACGCCCAGCTCGTTGGAGAACGCCGACAGCCAGTCGTGGCGGTTCGCCAGCACGATGATCTGCCGGTAGTCGCGTACCTCGAAGAGCTTCTCCGCCCCCCGGTGCATGTAGCCGACGATCGGCTCGGCGGCGACCACCCGTTCCCCGTCGAGCACCAGGCGCAACCGCAGCACGCCGTGCGTCGAGGGGTGCTGCGGCCCGATGTTGAGCACCATGTCGGTGCCGAGCTGTTCACCGCCGGCGCCGGTACCGACTGTGAGCTCGCGGAGGTCGGCGGCGTCCGTGGTCATGCCCGTCATCGTGCCACGACCGCGTCGAGCGCGACGCCGACCGGCTGCCGCAGCCACAGGTGCCCGCCGAGCCCGGCCGGGTCGGTCAGCTCGGCCGCCGCCGACGCCGTGGCCAGCGCCCGCAGGTAGCCGGCCGGGTCGCGGGAGGCCAGGCTCAGCGGCGGTCGCCCGCCGTCGGCCCCGAGCGCCCGCAGCGCCTCCCGCTGAGAGACCAGGGAGTACGCACACCGCGCGACCCGCTCACCGGCGGAGGCGACCGAGTCCATGGCGACGTGCGCCGTCACGTCGCAGGACCCGTCCGGCACCGGTGGCACCTGCCGCCCACCCCGGTACCCGGTGAGCGTCCCGTCGATGGGCCGCGACTCCCGCAGATGCCCGTAGTCCACCGCGAGCGCCAGCCCTCGCGCCACCCGCCCCACAGC
>NZ_WBKS01000147.1:0-13704 GCF_008868145.1 Micromonospora sp. AMSO1212t | reverse complement strand
GCGGCCCCGCCACCGGTCCGGTCCCTCGGGAGTGAACCGGAGCAGCGGCTTGCCCACCAGGCCGCCGACCAGGTCCCCGGCGGCGTCGACGCGCAACTCGTACTCGCCGCCCATCCACCACCAGCGGCCGGTCAGCGCGGCCACGTCGGCGGCGGGCGGGTCGGCCGGGCGCCAGGGGGCGGGCGCGGCCGGTTCGGCGTCCAGCACCAGCGTGAGAGCCTCCCGGCCGAGCGCGCCGATGTGGTGGCCGCGCAGCCCGTACGAGTTGGCGAAGTTGACCACGGCGGTACGGG
Organism: Micromonospora sp. AMSO1212t; assembly: GCF_008868145.1. Taxonomy (NCBI): domain Bacteria; kingdom Bacillati; phylum Actinomycetota; class Actinomycetes; order Micromonosporales; family Micromonosporaceae; genus Micromonospora; species Micromonospora sp. AMSO1212t. The sequence continues at coordinate 13,411 of NZ_WBKS01000147.1, read as the reverse complement.
TGGGCCGGTGCACGGCCAGGCCGGCGACGTAACCGGGCATGGAGCCGCCGTGCCCGACGTACACCCGGTCGCCGACCCGGTAGAGCTCGATGCCGAGGCCGTGCCCGCCGGTCCACGAGTCCAGGTCGTTGATCACCACGGGGGCACACATCTCGGCGAGCGTGGCGGGGGAGAGCACCGCCGGGTCCGGATCGGCCAGGAACGCGGCCCAGCGGCCCAGGTCCTCGACCGTCGACCAGAGTTGGCCGGCCGCTGCCATCGCCCCGCTGTCGGTCAGCGGCTCCTCCCGCAGCGTCTCGTGCCAGGGGTGCACGACGTAGCCGCGGGCGTACGGCTCGGTGGGGTGGTACGTGGTGCGGCGCATGCCCAGCGGCGTCAGCAGCCGTTCGGTCAGCAGGTCCGCCCACGGCGTGCCGGTGATCCGCTCCAGCACGGCGCCGAGCAGCCCGTACGCCAGGTTCGAGTAGTGGTAGACGAAGTGCGGCGGGTGGGCGATCTTGTCCGGCGTCAGTCCGGCCAGCAGCGTGTCCAGGCCCGTGCCCCCGGCGCGCTCCCACCACTCGCCGTCCGGTTCGCGTTGCAGGCCGCTGACGTGGCCGAGCAGCCGGCGCACGGTCAGTGAGCCGACCGGGGTGCCGGGCAGGTGCGCGTCCAGCGGATCGTCGAGCGCCAGTCGGCCGGCGTCGCGCTGCTGCATCACCAGCACCGCGGTCATGGTCTTGGTGATCGAGCCGACCCGGTACTGCAGGTCGCCGTCCGGGCGGGGCGTCTCGCCGGCGACGGCCAGGTGGGCCAGGTGACCGTCGCGGACCACGCCGAGGGCGAGCGAGGGACCTCGCCCTTCGGCCTGGGCTCGGGCGACCAGCAGGTCCACCTGACGCGCGGTCTCGGGCAGCAGGGACATGTCGTCCTCCTCGTCGGCCGGGGGTGCGGTACGCCGTGCCGAGCCTAGCGATCATGACAGTTCGATGACACGTGCGTTGACGTGTCAGGATTGTTCTCGTGGACGCCGTCTTCTGGATCGTTCTGGGTGTGGTACTAGCGGTCGCCGAGATCTTCACGACGACGCTCTTCCTGATCATGTTCGGGGTCGGGGCGTTCGCCGCGGCCGGCGCCGCGGCGCTCGGTGCGCCGGTGGCGCTCCAGGCGGTGATCTTCGCGGTGGTGTCGGCGCTGTCGGTGGTGGTGGTCCGTCCGGTGGTCCGGCGGCACGCCCGGCCGTCGCTGGAGACCGGGGAGCAGCCGTTCGGGGTCGAGGCGCTGGAAGGGGCCACCGCTGTGGTCCTGGAGCCGGTCGACGCCGACCGGGGCATGGTCAAGATCGATGGTGAGCTGTGGACGGCCCGCTCGTACGACGCGACGCGCACGTACGCCGAGGGTGAGCGGGTGCAGGTGATAAAGGTCCGGGGCGCTACCGCCCTGGTATGGCAGGACGACATTTCCACCCCGGGCGAGCTGCCCGAAGCGAAAAGGTGAACGGTATGGAGTTTCTGGCGATCCTGATGATCGCGGTGGCGTTGATCGGTGTGGTGACGCTGTTCAAGGCGGTACGGATCGTGCCGCAGCAGCGGCAGGACGTGGTCGAGCGGCTCGGTAAGTACAAGCGCACGCTCAACCCGGGCCTGAACCTGCTGGTGCCGTTCGTGGACGCGGTGCGTACCAAGGTCGACATGCGCGAGCAGGTGGTCAGCTTCCCGCCGCAGCCGGTGATCACCTCCGACAACCTGGTCGTCTCGATCGACACCGTGCTCTACTTCAAGGTCGTCGACTCGGTCCGGGCCACCTACGAGATCTCGAACTTCCTCCAGGCGATCGAGCAGCTCACCGTCACCACGCTGCGTAACGTGATCGGCTCGCTGGACCTGGAGCGCGCGCTGACCAGCCGCGAGGAGATCAACCGGCACCTGTCCGGCGTGCTGGACGAGACCACCGGCCGCTGGGGCATCAAGGTGACCCGGGTCGAGATCAAGGCGATCGAGCCGCCGCCGAGCATCCGTGACTCGATGGAGAAGCAGATGCGCGCCGAGCGGGACCGCCGCGCCGCGATCCTCAACGCCGAGGGGCACAAGCAGTCGCAGATCCTCACCGCCGAGGGTGAGAAGCAGGCCGCCGTGCTGCGCGCCGACGGTGACCGGCAGGCCCGGATCCTCCAGGCGGAGGGCCAGGCCAAGGCGATCCGTACCGTCTTCGACGCGATCCACACCGCCAACCCGAGCCAGAAGGTGCTGGCCTACCAGTACCTCCAGGCGCTGCCGCAGATCGCCAACGGCACGGCGAACAAGGTCTGGATCGTCCCGACCGAGCTGACCAAGGCCCTGGAGGGCATGGGTGGCGCGCTGGGCGGGCTGGCCAACATGGTCGGCGACCAGCCGTCGCCGGAGGCCGCCAAGAGTGCCGGCGAGGTCGAGCGGGAGGCCGCCGAGGCGGCCCAGGCCGCGGCCATCGCCGCCCAGGAGATCCACAACGAGGTACGCGTGGCCGAGGCGCAGGCCACCGGCGGCAACACCCCGCAGGGTCTGCCCGCGCCGGAGCCGGTGTCACCGGCCAGCCTGGTGAACGACCCGGCGGACCAGCGCGAGCGGGGCTGACCGGCAAATCCGAGAATCCCTCATACGGCGCTCCGGCGGCTGCCACCATCGGTTTCAGGACGGGTGGTGAGCAGGGCCGGAGCGCCGTTGCGCGTCCCGGGCCGCCCGCGGCGCGAACGAGGTGAGGCATGAAGGACCCGGCCAACCGGCTGTTCTCCCGTACCCCGGTCCCCGGCGCGCACGACCCCGCCGGGCCGATCGGCTCCCGGCGTACCGGAGGGGGTTTCGGGGTCCTGCCGTTCGTCTCCGAGCCCGGCCCGGGGGCGCCGGCCACCGACGCGACCTGGGCCTGGTCGATCCGCCGGTTCGCCCGCGCGGCGGTCTGGCTGCTGCCGGCGTACGCGGTGCTCTACGGCCTGGTGGCGATGGCCAGCGACGGCGGGGTGGGCAACGACCCGTATCCGGCCGACGGCCGGCCGCTCTACCTGGTCGGCTGGGTTGCGGCGGTGTGGCTCGGGCTGCTCGCCCTGCTCGCGCTCACCGGCCTGCTCGCCGCCACCCGCTGCCGCCGCGTCGCACTGGCCGGGCTGCTGGCGAGCATCGGCGGGATGGTGCTGATGCTGCCGTTCGCCGGGCTGGCCGAGCAGACACCGGTGTTCGGCGTGACCGCACGTGGCATCGTGCTGTTCGGCGCCACCCTCTACAGCGTGGGCTGGTTCCTGACCGGCTGGTCGGTCGCCCGGTCCGGGATGTTCTCCTACGGCGACGGGACGATGCTGATGATCGCCGCCCCGCTGCTCGGGCTCGGCGGCGCGCTGATCGGCTCGCTCCAGACGTTCGGTGCGATCTTCGTGCTGGTCTCCGGCATCGGCATCGGCTACCGCAGCGGCCGCCTGGTGCCCGAGACGATCGCCCGGGACGCGGCCGCGGCCAGCGTCGCCGCCGCACCGGTGCCGCCCGCGTCACCGAAGGGCCCACTCGGGGCGGGCTGACCGTTTCGGAGCTGGGCGGTCGCCGTGAAGTAACTGACAGTTGCCTGGCGAGGTGGCCGGTAGGCGGCTTTCGTGGCAATCCTTGCGTCCATGCCGTCTCCCAGGTCGCCGCTGTCGCGGCTGTTCACCGTGCTGCTGGCCGGCCTGCTCGCCGGGCTCGTCCTCGCGGTCGCCGCGCTGCCCGGCGGCCTGCTCGGCGGGTTCGCCGCCCGGGCGGCGCTCGGCGCGTACGCGGACCTGCCCGACGCGCTGCGTACCCCGGTGCAGCCGCAGCGCTCCTACCTCTACGCCAACGACGGCAAGACGCTGATCACGACGTTCTACGACGTGAACCGCACCGACGTGTCGCTGGACGAGATCGCCCCGGTGATGCGGCAGGCGATCATCGCGGCCGAGGACCGGCGGTTCTACTCGCACGGCGGCGCGGACCTGCGCGGCATCGCCCGGGCGCTGGTGGCGAACGTCAAGGGCGGCGGCACCGAGCAGGGCGGCTCCACGCTGACCATGCAGTACGTCCGCAACGTGCTCAAGACCGACCCGAACCGCACCCCGGAGGAGCGGCAGGCCGCCACCGAGCAGACAGTCGGGCGCAAGCTCCAGGAGATCCGGTACGCCAACGCCCTGGAGCAGTCGCTGTCCAAGGACGAGATCCTCAACCGCTACCTCAACATCGCGTACTTCGGTTCCGGCGCGTACGGCGTCGCCGCCGCGAGCCAGCGCTACTTCGGCAAGGCGCCGGCCGGCCTGACGCTGGGCGAGGCGGCGCTGCTCGCCGGCCTGGTCCAGTCGCCCGACGCGTACAGCCCGATCGACGGCGACAAGGACCAGGCGCTGACCCGCCGGGGGTATGTGCTCGACGCGATGGCCGAGACCGGCGCGATCACCCCGCAGCAGGCCGCGGCGGCGAAGGCCGAGGCGCTGACGCTGCGGCCGACCGCCCAGCCCAACGGCTGCACCGCCACCGCCCAGGGGCACGACGACTGGGGCTTCTTCTGCGACTACCTGCGCCGCTGGTGGCTCACCCAGCCGGCGTTCGGCAGCACGCCCGAGGAGCGGGAGCAGGCGCTGCGCCGCGGCGGCTACCGCGTCGTCACCACGCTGGATGCGAAGATCCAGCAGACCGCGCAGGAGCAGGCCACCACGGTCTACGGGTACGGCAACAAGCGGGCGCTGCCGATCGCGGCGGTCGAGCCCGGCACCGGCCGGGTCCTCGCCATGGCGGTGAACCGGCACTACAGCCTCGACGACAACCCGGCCGGGCAGGCCAACCACCCGAACACGGTCAACCCGCTGATCTCCGGCGGCGCCAGCGTCGACGGCTACCAGGCCGGCTCGACGTTCAAGATGTTCACCATGCTCGCCGCGCTGGAGGCCGGCAAGCCGCTTGCCACCGGCTTCGACGCCCCCAGCCGGCTGCCCACCCGGTACGCCTCGGACGACGAGGGCAACTGCGACGGCACGTGGTGCCCGGCGAACGCCAACCCGCAGTGGATGGACGGCTACCGGATGATGTGGGACGGCTTCGGCCGGTCCGTGAACACGTACTTCGTCTGGCTCGCCGAGCAGATCGGCGAGGACAAGGTGGTGGAGATGGCCCAGCGCCTCGGCATCACCTTCCGCGCCGACTCCGACGCCGCGTTCGCCCGGGACAACGCCGCGAACTGGGGCGCGTTCACGCTCGGCGTGGCCGCCACCACCCCGCTGGACCTGGCCAACGCGTACGCCACGGTGGCCGCCGAGGGCACGTACTGCAAGCCACTGCCGGTGGTCTCGGTGACCGCGCCCGACGGCGACGCCGTCGACGTGGCGCAGCCGTCCTGCGAGCGGGTGCTCGAACCGGACGTGGCCCGCGCCGCCACCGACGCGGCCCGCTGCCCGGTCGGTCAGCAGTCCGCGTTCGGGCAGTGCAACGGCGGCACCGCCACCGCCGTCGACTCGATCGTCGGCCGCCCGGTGGCCGGCAAGACCGGCAGTTCGGAGCGCAACGCCACCGAGACGTTCGTCGGGTACACCCCGCAGGTCGCGGTGGCCGGCATCGCCGCCAACCCGGACGACGTCAACGATCTGGTCGGCTCCGCCGTGCAGGCGAAGGTGATCGACGCGGTGGCCCGGACCATCAAGACGGCGCTCACCGGAAAGCCGGTGGCCGGCTTCACCGCGCCGAGCCGGGCGCTGGTCGGCGACCCGCAGCGCCCGCAGCCGCCCCGCCGGACCGAGCCGGACCGACGCGAGCAGCGCGAGGACCGCGAGGACCGCGAGCTGCCCTCCGACGTGCTCCGCTGGCTGCGCGAGCGGGGCTGAGCCGGGCCCGCCTCACGCGTCCGGTGGAGGCGGGGTGGTCGCCAGGGTCGTCAGCGCGGCGTCGAGCGCGGCGTCGAGCGCGGCGTCCAGGGCGGCGGCCACCTCCGCCGGGGCACGATCGCCGTCGAGCACCGTGAACGTGCCGAAATCGGGCAGCGCCCGGTAGGCGGCGTCCAGCGCGCGCAGGTGCGCCGGTTCCTCGGTGTCGATGCCCCGCGCGGCCACCCGCAGCCGCGCCACCTCCGGGGAGGTGGCCAGGAAGCACACCACCGCCGGGCGCGGGAAGACCGCGTACGCGGCGCGCACCACGCGCCGTCCCCGGTCGCCCCGGGCCGCCATGATCACGTCCTGGCACCAGGTCCACCGGTCCAGCACCGCCACCCGTCCGGTCAGGCGGGCCACCGCGACGGTCCGGGCCATCGCCGCCGCGCGCACCGTCGCCTCCAGCGCCGGATAGAGGGTACGGCCGAACAGCGCCACCCCGTCGGGCCGGCCGAGCGCCCGGGCCAGCCGGTTCCACAGCGGCCGCCCACCGGCGTTCTCGAAGTACCGCGCCCGGACACCTCGCTCGCGCAGCCGCGCCGCGAGCGCCTTGGCCTGCGTGGTCTTCCCGGAGCCGTCGACGCCGATAAGTGCGATCATCACGGGGCGGCCCATATGCCCGGACGCTAACGCACCCGGACAACCACCCGCGCGACGTGTCGGATCCGGCCCGGCGGCTCCGACCCACAGGTGAGCGCGCCCGACCGGGACGCGCCGCCAACGCGAAGGAGCACGGCATGGGCAGGATCGTCTACTGGGTGCACACGTCGGTCGACGGGTTCATCGAGGGGCCCGACGGCGAGTTCGACTGGCCGGAGATGGGGGACGAGCTGTCCGCGTACTCCATCGACCTGTCCGAGCGGGCCGACGCCTTCGCCTACGGCCGGCGGGTGTGGGAGATGATGTCCGGCTACTGGCCGCAGGTCGAGTCGATCTCCGACCACCCGCACGACCTGGCGTTCGCGCCGATCTGGCGGCGTACCCCGAAGCTCGTGGTCTCCCGGACGCTCACCGAGGCGGACCACGGCGCCCGGGTGGTCGGCGGCGGTGACCTGGCCGCCGAGGTGGCCGCGGTGCGCGACGGGATCGACGGCTACGTGCTGCTCACCGGCGGGACCGGCGCGGCGGCGTCGCTGACGGCGCTCGGCCTTGTCGACGAGTTCCACGTGATCGTGCACCCGGTGCTGCTCGGCGGCGGCAAGCGGCTGCTGCCGGACCTGGACCGCCGCAGCCTGCGGCTGGCCGGCACGCGCACCTTCGACGGGCGGTCGGTGCTGCTGAGCTACGCGCGGGCCTGACGGTCAGCGGCGGTCAGCGGCCCCGGCGGCGGGGCCGGTACGTGGCGAGCGCGGCGGGCACGCCGCGCCGCACGATGCCGGCCCGGTCGCTGTCCCCGCGCAGCACCGCCGCGGCGGTCTTGCGTGCCTGCTCGACGGTGAAGTGCGGCGGCAGCATCAGCTCGGCCGGGTCCACCACCGCGTTGACCACCACCGGCCGGTCCGCGTCGAGCACCCGCTGCCACAGGCCGTCCACCCGGGCGGGGGAGTCGACCAGCTCACCGCCGAGGCCCAGCACCTCCGCCCACCTGTGGTACGCCACGTCCGGCAGGTCCTGGCTGTCCGGGAACATCGGCGTGCCCTCGCCGGACCGCTGTTCCCAGCTGACGAACGCGAGATCCCGGTTGTTGAGCACCAGCACCACGAACCGGGGATCGGCCCACTCCCGCCAGTACTTCGCCACCGTGATCAGTTCGTTGACGCCGTTCATCTGCATCGCGCCGTCGCCGAGCAACGCGATCACCGGCCGGTCCGGGTGGGCGAACTTCGCCGCCAGCGCGTACGGCATCCCGCCGCCCATGGACAGCAGCGTGCCGGAGAGGCTGGCCAGCATGCCGGGGCGGACCCGCACGTGCTGGGCGTACCAGGCGGTGGCGGTGCCGCAGTCGACCGCGAGCATGGCGTCGTCTGGCAGCGCGTCGTCGAGCGCGGCGAACAGCGACTGCGGGTTGACCGGGTCGGCGGGCTGGGCGGCGACCTCGCGTTGCGAGGCCCGCCACTTGCCGGTGGCGTCGGCGAGGGTGGCCCGCCAGGCGGTCGGGCCCGGCCCCGGGCCCAGCTCCTTGAGCAGGGCGCGCAGCGTCGGCCCGGCGTCGCCGGTCAGGTTCACCTCGGTCGGGTAGCGCAACCCCATCCGGGTGCCGTCGATGTCGATCTGCACCGCCCGGGCCTGGCCCTCCGGCGGGTAGAACTCCGAGTACGGCATCTGGCTGCCGACGATCAGCAGCCGGTCGCACTCGCGCATGAGCTGCCAGCTCGGGCGGCTGCCGAGCAGGCCGATCGCGCCCGTCACCCAGGGCTGCCGGTGGTCGACGGCGGTGAAGCCGAGCAGCGCGGTGGCGACCCCGGCGCCGAGCCGGTCGGCGATCCGGCGTACCTCGTCCTCGGCGCCGAGCGCGCCCTGCCCGACCAGCATCGCCACGCGCTCGCCGCCGCGCAGCACCTCGGCGGCGCGGCGCACGTCGGCCTCCGGCGGCACTGTCGGCTCGCTGCTCGGCACCGCGCTGGTGTGGTAGTAGCCGTGGGCGTGCGGCGGGTGCGGCACCGCGGGCAGGTCCTGCACGTCCGAGGGGAGGACCAGGGCGGTCACGGTACGCCGGGCCAGCGCCGTGCGGCAGGCCCGGTCCACCAGGTGCCGGGCCTGGGACGGGTCGTCGAGCTGGGCCAGGAAGGCCGACGCCACGTCCTTGTAGAGCGAGAGCAGGTCCACCTCCTGGTAGTAGCCGCCACCCTCGGCGGGCAGCGCGGTGTGCCCGAGCAGCGCCACCACCGGCTGGTGGTCGAGCTTCGCGTCGTAGAGGCCGTTCAGCGCGTGGATCGCGCCCGGACCGCTGGTCACCACCACGCAGCCGAGCGGACCGCCGCCGTACTTGACGTGCGCGCCGGCCGCGAAGCCGGCGGTCTCCTCGTGCCGGACCTGGATGAACCGGGCCCGCCCCTCGGCGCGCTGCAACGCCGAGGTCATGCCGTTGATCCCGTCGCCCGGGTAGCCGTAGTAGCGGTGCACGCCCCACTCGGCGAGACGGGCCACCAGGTAGTCGGCGACGGTGGCGTCGCGGGGGAGGTTGCCGTCGTGATCCGCGCCCATCTGGTTCCCTCCGTCGCCGTCCGGCCTTCCGGCTCCGTTCCCCGCCCGGGGCGACGGAAACCCGGCCCGTGCCGGAGCGGCCGGGCGGGCCGGGCAGAATCGCCTGGTGCCCGTCCACGAGATCACCGACCCCGACGACGACCGGATCGCCGACTACCGCGCGCTCACCGACGTGGAGCTGCGTACCCGCTGGGAACCGCCGCACGGGCTGTTCATCGCCGAGGGGGAGCTGGTGCTGCGGCGGGCGCTGCGGGCCGGCTACCCGGCCCGGTCGTACCTGGTCGACGCCAAGCGGGTCGACCAGCTCGCCGACCTGGACGCCGGGGACGCGCCGGTGTACGCGGCCACGCCGGACGTGCTCCAGCGCGCCACCGGCTTCCACGTGCACCGGGGCGTGCTCGCGTCGTTCCACCGCAAGCCGCTTCGCTCGGCCGACGAGGTGCTCGCCGCCGCCCGGCGGGTGGTGATCCTGGAGGACGTCAACAACCACACCAACCTCGGCGCGATCTTCCGGGGCGCCGCCGCGCTCGGCGTCGACGCGGTGCTGCTGTCCCCGACCTGCGCCGACCCGCTCTACCGGCGCAGCGTACGGGTCAGCATGGGCGAGGTGTTCGCGGTGCCGTACGCCAAGCTCGACAGCTGGCCCGAAGGGCTGGACCAGGTTCGCGCGGCCGGGTTCACGGTGCTCGCGATGACGCCCGCGCCTGATGCCGTACCGATGCAGCGGCTGACCCCGGCGCAGCGCGAGCGGGCGGCGTTGCTGCTCGGGGCCGAGGGGCCGGGCCTGACCGCGGCGGCGCAGGCGGCCAGCGACGTGCGGGTGGTGATCCCGATGCGGCGCGGCGTGGACTCGCTGAACGTGGCCGCAGCCGCGGCGGTGGCGTTCTGGGAGCTGGGGCGGGACGACGCGCTCTGAGGATCGGCTTGCATGACCATGCGAGACCGTGCATAATCTTCCTTGTGTCCAAGGTTCTCACCTCCCTGCCCATCGGCGAACGTGTCGGCATCGCCTTCTCCGGCGGCCTCGACACCTCGGTAGCCGTCGCGTGGATGCGCGACAAGGGCGCCGTCCCCTGCGCCTACACCGCTGACATCGGCCAGTACGACGAGCCCGACATCGCCTCGGTGCCCGGCCGCGCCCACACCTACGGCGCCGAGGTCGCCCGGCTCGTCGACTGCCGCGCCGCGCTGGTCGAGGAAGGGCTGGCGGCGCTGACCTGCGGCGCCTTCCACATCCGCTCCGGCGGGCGGGCCTACTTCAACACCACGCCGCTGGGCCGGGCCGTGACCGGCACGCTGCTGGTCCGGGCGATGATCGCCGACGACGTGCAGATCTGGGGCGACGGCTCGACGTTCAAGGGCAACGACATCGAACGGTTCTACCGGTACGGCCTGCTGGCCAACCCGCAGCTGCGGATCTACAAGCCGTGGCTGGACACCGACTTCGTCACCGAACTGGGCGGGCGCACCGAGATGTCGGAGTGGCTGCTGGAGCGCGGCCTGCCCTACCGGGACAGCACCGAGAAGGCGTACTCCACCGACGCCAACATCTGGGGCGCCACCCACGAGGCCAAGACCCTCGAACACCTGGACACCGGCATCGAGACGGTCGAGCCGATCATGGGCGTCAAGTTCTGGGACCCGTCCGTGGAGATCCCGGCCGAGGACGTCACCATCGGCTTCGACCAGGGCCGCCCGGTGACGATCAACGGCAAGGAGTTCGGCAGCGCCGTCGACCTGGTGCTGGAGGCCAACGCCATCGGCGGCCGGCACGGCCTGGGCATGTCCGACCAGATCGAGAACCGGATCATCGAGGCCAAGAGCCGCGGCATCTACGAGGCCCCCGGCATGGCGCTGCTGCACGCCGCCTACGAGCGGCTGGTCAACGCCATCCACAACGAGGACACGCTCGCCAACTACCACAACGAGGGCCGCCGGCTCGGCCGCCTCATGTACGAGGGCCGCTGGCTGGACCCGCAGGCGCTGATGCTGCGCGAGTCGTTGCAGCGCTGGGTCGGCACGGCGGTCACCGGCGAGGTCACGCTGCGGCTGCGCCGGGGCGAGGACTACTCGATCCTGGACACCACCGGGCCGGCGTTCAGCTACCACCCGGACAAGCTGTCGATGGAACGCACCCAGGACTCGGCGTTCGGCCCGGCCGACCGGATCGGCCAGCTCACCATGCGTAACCTCGACATCGCCGACTCGCGGGCCAAGCTGGAGCAGTACGCCTCCGTCGGCATGGTCGGCGGCGGCACCCCCCAGCGGATCGTCGGCGCCGCCCAGGCGGCCTCGACCGGGCTGATCGGCGCGATGCCGCAGGGCGGCGCGGAGGCCATCGCGTCCCGGGGCGTACCCACCGCCGAGGACGAGGCGCTCGACCGGGCCGCGATGGAGTTCGGCGTCGACTGACCGCCGCCTCCCGCATGAACGTACGCGGACCGCTGCCCGGCCGGGCAGCGGTCCGCGGCTCGTCTCGTCGCCCCGCCCGCCGGTCCCGCCGCGCCGGCGGGCCGGTGACGGTCCGGCTCTCGGCAACGGTGGTGACGCAGGGTAGCGTGTCGCCCGTGTTCCCTACCGTGCGTGAGGTGCTGGACCTGGTGCCCGTGCGCCACGGCGCGCCGCGCCTGGTCGCCGGGAACGCCGGGCTGGACCGGCCGGTGCGTTGGGTGCACATCGCCGAGGTGCCGGACATCGCCACCCTGCTCGGCGGCGGGGAACTGGTCCTGACCACCGGGATCGGCCTGCCGGGTGACGACGCCGGGCTCCGCGAGTTCATCGGTGCCCTGGCCGACGTCGGCGTCTCCGGGCTGGTGGTCGAGCTGGGCCGCCGCTACGTCAGCGGAGTACCACGCGTGATGGCCGCCGCCGCGGAACGCCGCGGCCTGCCCCTGATCGAGCTGCGCCGGGGCACCCCGTTCGTCCGGATCACCGAGGCGGTGCACGCGCTGATCGTCGACGCCCAGCTCACCGAGCTGCGCGCCACCGAGGAGATCCACCAGCGGTTCACCGAACTGTCGGTGGAGGGCGCCGAACCGGCCGAGGTGCTGCGGCAGGCCGCCGAGCTGGCCGGCTGCCCGATCGTGCTGGAGAACCTGTCCCGGCAGGTGCTCGCGTACGACCCGGCGGGGGAGAACGCCCAACTGCTGCTGGACGGCTGGGAACGGCACTCGCGGCAGATCCGCCCGGCCGGGCGCACCGCGTACGACCCGGACAGCGGCTGGCTCGTCACCACGGTGGGCGCCCGGGGACAGGACTGGGGCCGGCTGCTGCTGCGCTGGCCGGCGACCGAGTCCACCCCGCCGACCCGGCTGACCATCCTGATCGAACGGGCCGCCTCCACGCTGGCCCTGGGCCGGCTGATCCGGCGTGACGCCGAGGGCCTGGAACGGCAGATCCACCGTACGCTGCTGACCGCCCTGATCGACCACACCCGCCCGGTGGACGAGGTGGCGCTGCGCGCCAAGGCGCTCGGCGTCGTCCTGGACCGCCGGCACCTGGTCGGCGTCGTGGTCCGGCACCGCGCCGACGAGCCCGCCGGTGATGCGGGCGCCCCCGACGACGAGCCCGCCCCCGCCCGGCGCGGTCAGCGCCGCGACACCGACGCCGAAGGACCGGAAGCCGGTCCGGCCCGGCTGCGTGACCTCGCCGAGGCGGTCAGCCAGGCCGTCCGGGACGCCAAGCTCACCGCGCTGACCAGCCCGCTCGACGACCAGGCGGTGGGCGCGCTGCTGGCGCTTCCCGACCCGGCCGCCGAGGAGAAGGCACTGTCCGCGTTCGCCGCGGCGTTGCGTCGGGTACGCCTCGACGCCGCCCCCGCCGCCCGCCCGGTCGACGTCCCGCCCCGGGCCGCGATCGTGGTGGCCGCCGGATCCGGCGTGGGCAGCCTGCGTGAGGCGCGCCGTTCGCTGATCGAGGCGCGGCAGGTCGCCGAGGCGGCGCGGCGGGATCCCCGGGATCTGCCCTGCTACCGCCTGCCGCACGTCGGGCTGGCCGGGCTGCTGCACCTGTTGCGCGACGAGCCCCGGTTGCAGACGTTCGTCGAGCGTGAACTCGGGCCACTGCTCGCCTACGACGCCCAGCATCCACGCGAGCAGTTGCTCGGCACGCTGCGGGCGTACCTGGAGCAGGGGCGGAACAAGTCGGCCGGTGCGGCCGCCGCGCACCTGTCCCGGCCGGCGTTCTACGAGCGGCTGGCCCGTATCGGCCGCGTCCTCGACGCCGACCTCGACTCGGTCGACAGGTGTCTGTCCCTGCACGTGGCCCTGCTGGCCCTGGACGCCAAGCTGCGTGTGCAGACCCGTACCCAGATCGCCTCGCTGCAGGCGAAGCTCGGCGTCACCACGGTCTACGTCACCCACGACCAGGTCGAGGCCATGACCATGGGTCACCGGGTGGCGGTCA
>NZ_WBKS01000146.1:0-13996 GCF_008868145.1 Micromonospora sp. AMSO1212t | reverse complement strand
GAGAGGGGGAGGGGTGACGGAGGAGGAGACGTGACGCCTGAGGAGATTCTGGAGGCCGACCGGCGGCACGTGTGGCATCCGTACGCGGCCATGCCTTCCGCCGGCGCGCCGTACGTCGTCGACAGCGCCGAAGGGGTGCGGCTGCGGCTGGCGGACGGGCGGGAGCTGGTCGACGGCATGTCGTCGTGGTGGGCGGCGATCCACGGCTACCGGCACCCGGTGCTCGACGCCGCGGTGACCGACCAGCTCGGGCGGATGAGCCATGTGATGTTCGGCGGGCTCACCCACGAGCCCGCCGTACGCCTGGCGCGCACGCTCGTCGAGCTGACCCCGGACGGCCTGGAACACGTCTTCCTGGCCGACTCCGGCTCGGTGAGCGTCGAGGTCGCGGTGAAGATGTGCCTGCAGTACCAGCGGGCGCTGGGACGCCCGCAGCGCCGCCGGCTGGGCACCTGGCGGGGTGGCTACCACGGCGACACGTTCCACCCGATGAGCGTCTGCGACCCGGAGGGCGGCATGCACCACCTCTGGGGCGACGTGCTGCCCCGGCAGGTGTTCGCGCCGGTGCCGCCGCCCGGCTTCGACGCGGCGCCGGACCCGGCGTACGAGGCGGCGCTGGTGGAGGCGGTGGAGCGGCACGCCGACGAGCTGGCCGCGGTGATCGTGGAGCCGGTGGTCCAGGGCGCCGGCGGGATGCGGTTCCACCACCCGCACTACCTGCGCGTGCTGCGCGAGGTGACCCGCAGGCACGGCATCCTGCTGGTGTTCGACGAGATCGCCACCGGCTTCGGCCGGACCGGCCGGATGTTCGCCGCCGAGCACGCCGCTGTCACCCCGGACGTGCTCTGCGTCGGCAAGGCGCTCACCGGCGGGTACCTGACGCTCGCCGCGGCGCTGTGCACGCCCGAGGTGGCGTGGGCCATCTCCGCCGACGGGGTGCTGGCGCACGGGCCGACGTTCATGGGCAACCCCCTCGCCTGCGCCGTCGCCAACGCCTCCCTGGACCTGCTGCGGGCCGGGGACTGGGCGGGGCGGGTGGCGGGCATCTCCGAGGGCCTGCAGGGCGGCCTGGAGCCGTTGCGGGGCGCGCCCGGCGTCGCCGACGTACGCGTGCTCGGCGCGATCGGGGTGGTGCAGCTCGACCACGAGGTGGACCTGCCCCGGGCGACCGCCGCGGCGGTCGCCGAGGGGGTGTGGCTGCGCCCGTTCCGGGATCTCGTCTACACGATGCCGCCGTACGTCTGCGATGCCGCGGACGTGGCGCGGATCGCGGCCGGAGTGGCCGCGGCGGTCAAGGCCGGCTGAGCCCGGCCGGGTTCGACAGGGCGCGACGGGAGGCCGTCGCCGGACACGCCAGGCGGCCCGGAGCCGCCGGGAGAGGGAGAGACGCGATGGAGACTTTTGGCACCCGTCTGCACCGGGCCGTGGCGGAACGAGGGCCGCTCTGTGTGGGGATCGACCCGCACCCCGGGTTGCTGACCGCCTGGGGCCTGTCCGACGACGTGGCGGGCCTGGAGCGGTTCTGCGCCACCGTGGTGGAGGCGATCGGTGACCGGGTCGCCGTGGTCAAGCCGCAGTCGGCGTTCTTCGAGCGCTTCGGCGCCCGGGGCGTGGGTGTGCTTGAGTCAACTATCCGACAGTTGCGAGATTTGGGAGCGCTCACTCTGCTTGACGTCAAGCGTGGTGACATCGGCTCGACAGTCGCCGCGTACGCGTCGGCGTACCTCGATCCATCCAGCCCTTTGTATGTCGACGCGGTCACCGCGAGCCCCTACCTGGGAGTAGGTTCGCTCGCCCCGATGTTCTCCACCGCCGCCGAGCACGGTGGCGGGGTCTTCGTCCTGGCGCTCACCTCCAACCCGGAGGGCGCCTCCGTGCAGCGCGCCGTGGGTGCCGACGGGCGCACCGTCGCGCAGACCGTGATCGACGAGATTTCCCAGCTCAACCGGGGTGCGGAGCCGCTCGGCAGCTTCGGTCTGGTGGTCGGCGCGACAGTTGGTGAGACGGGTCACGATCTGGACTCGGTCAACGGTCCGCTGCTCGCGCCGGGGCTGGGCGCGCAGGGCGGAACGCCCGCCGGGTTGCGTACCGTGTTCGGTGCCGCGCTGCCGTCGGTGCTTCCGTCGTACTCCCGGGAGGTGCTCGGCGCGGGCCCCGACCCGGCCGACCTGCGGGCCGCCACCGAGCGGGTGCTGGCCGACTGCCGGGCCGCCCTGGGCACGGCGGACTGACTGACGGCTCGGTCACTTTGGGTTGATCATCGCGCGTCCACGTTGCCGAAATCTCCGTTGACCGCTAGTTTTCCCCGCGCTGGGAACCACGGACCCCTTTGGTTTCCAGCGACACCACGTTTCACAGATGCGGTGGGGCGCTCAGCCCGCCGTACTAGGGACCTGAGGAGAACTGGTGCCGCTCCCGTCACTGACCCCCGAGCAGCGCGCTGCCGCGCTGGAGAAGGCCGCGGAGATCCGCAAGGCCCGCGCTGAGCTGAAGGAGCAGCTCAAGCAGGGCAAGACCACCCTCGCCACCGTCCTCGAGCGGGCCGAGTCCGACGACGTCGTGGGCAAGCTGAAGGTTTCGGCCGTGCTCCAGGCGATGCCGGGCATCGGCAAGATCCGGGCCACCCAGATCATGGAGAAGCTCAAGATCGCGGACAGCCGTCGCCTGCGCGGCCTCGGCGAGCAGCAGCGCAAGGCTCTGCTCGGAGAGTTCGCCGCCAACTGAACGGCCCGCCGTGTAGAAACAAGCGGTGAGCACGGATGACGAGGCGCGCTCGGCGGCTCGGCTCACTGTCCTGTCCGGTCCCTCCGGGGCCGGCCGGAGCAGTGTCGTCGAGGCGGTCCGGGCGCGCCTTGCGTCTGTCTGGGTGCCGGTGGTCGCCACCACCCGCCCACCCCGTCCGGACGAACGCGACGGCGCCGGCCGCGTCTTCCTCGACGCGCCGGGCTTCGACCGGCTGATCGCCGCCGGGGAGCTGCTGGAGTGGTGCCGGATCGGGCCGTACCGCCGGGGGGTGCCCCGGGCCGAGGTGCGGGCGCGGCTCGCCGAGGGGCGGCCGGTGCTGCTGCCGCTGGACCTGGCCGGCGCGCTGGCGGTACGGGCGGCGGCGCCCGGCGCCCGGCTGGTGCTGCTCACGCCGCCGGCGTACCGGGCCGACCCGGACGTCGCGGCCGTCTTCGCCCACACCGTGGCACACGACCACACCGAGCGCGCCGCGGCGGAGCTGGTAGGATTGCTCGGTTCGTCCTTCCTGGCTCCGGCCCGACCGCCCGCGGGCGGCGCACGAGACGCAGAGGTTTAATTCGTGGGATCCATCGCCACCAACCCCGAGGGCATCACCAACCCGCCGATCGACGAGCTGCTCGAGAAGACCACCTCGAAGTACGCGCTGGTCATCTTCGCCGCCAAGCGCGCCCGTCAGGTCAACGCCTACTACAGCCAGCTCGGTGAGGGCCTCCTGGAGTACGTCGGCCCGCTCGTGGAGACCACCCCGCAGGAGAAGCCGCTCTCCATCGCCATGCGCGAGATCAACGCGGGCCTGCTCACCGCCGAGCCGACCGACCAGCCGTAACCGCGCCCGCGCCGATGCCCGCCGAGATCGTCCTCGGGGTCGGCGGCGGCATCGCCGCCTACAAGGCGTGTGAGCTGCTCCGGCTCTTCACCGAGTCGGGTCACCGGGTCCGGGTGGTGCCGACCGCCTCGGCGCTCCGTTTCGTCGGTGCTCCGACCTGGGCGGCCCTGTCCGGCCGGCCGGTCGCCGACGACGTCTGGTCCGACGTGCACGAGGTGCCGCACGTGCGGCTCGGGCAGCACGCCGACCTGGTCGTGGTCGCCCCGGCCACCGCCGACCTGCTCGCCAAGGCCGCCCACGGCCTCGCCGACGACCTGCTCACCAACACGCTGCTGACCGCGCGCTGCCCGGTGCTGCTGGCCCCGGCCATGCACACCGAGATGTGGGAGCACCCGGCCACGGTCGCGAACGTGGCGACGCTGCGCTCGCGGGGCGTCCGCGTGATCGAGCCGGCCGTGGGCCGGCTCACCGGGCGGGACACCGGCAAGGGCCGGCTGCCCGACCCGGCGGAGATCTTCGCGGTGGCCCGCCGGGCGCTGGCCCGCGGCGTCGAGGCCGAGGCCGACCTGGCCGGCCGGCACGTGGTGGTCACCGCCGGGGGCACCCGCGAGCCGCTTGACCCGGTCCGGTTCCTGGGCAACCGGTCGTCCGGCAAGCAGGGGTACGCGTTCGCCCGCGCCGCCGTGGCCCGGGGCGCCCGGGTCACGCTCGTCGCGGCCAACGTGGCGCTGCCCGACCCGGCCGGGGTGGACCTGGTCCGGGTGGGCACCACCGAGGAGCTGCGCGACGCCACGCTCGCGGCGGCCGCCGGCGCGGACGCCGTGGTGATGGCCGCCGCGCCCGCCGACTTCCGGCCGGCCAGCTACGCCAGCGGGAAGATCAAGAAGTCCGACGACGGTGTCGCGCCGGCCATCGAGCTGGTCACCAACCCGGACATCGCCGTCGAGCTGGGGCGGCGTCGCCGGCCCGGACAGGTGCTGGTGATCTTCGCCGCGGAGACCGACGACGCGGAGGCCAACGGCCGGGCCAAGCTGGCCCGCAAGGGAGCCGACATGATCGTGGTCAACGAGGTCGGCGTGGACAAGGTCTTCGGCGCCGACACGAACGCGGCCACCGTGATCAGCGCCGACGGCGCCGTGCACCGGTTACCCGAGCAGCCCAAGGAGGCCCTGGCCGACGCCGTCTGGGACCTCGTCCGTCAGCGGTTGCCGTCGCGTTCCTGACGGTTGGTCGACCCGCGTTCGTCGGGTCGCGGCGGAACGATGATGACTAAACTGCCGCCGAGCGACCTTTAAAAGTCTTCACATGCTTAGGAGTGCCGTGACACGTCTCTTCACGTCCGAATCGGTCACGGAGGGCCACCCGGACAAGATCGCCGACCAGATCAGTGACGGCATTCTCGACGCGCTGCTCGCCCAGGACCCGCACAGCCGGGTCGCGGTGGAGACGTTGATCACCACCGGTCAGGTGCACGTGGCCGGCGAGGTGACCACCAAGGCGTACGCCGACATCCCGACCATCGTCCGCGAGACCATCCTCGGCATCGGCTACGACTCGTCGAAGAAGGGCTTCGACGGCGCGTCCTGCGGCGTCAGCGTGTCCATCGGCGCCCAGTCGCCGGACATCGCCCAGGGTGTCGACAACGCCTTCGAGCTGCGTACCGGTGGGTCGGAGAGCGCGCTGGACGCGCAGGGCGCCGGTGACCAGGGCATGATGTTCGGCTTCGCCTGCTCCGAGACGCCCGAGCTGATGCCGCTGCCGATCGCGCTGGCGCACCGGCTGGCCCGCCGGCTCGCCGCGGTCCGCAAGGACGGCACGATCCCGTACCTGCGGCCGGACGGCAAGACCCAGGTCACCATCGAGTACGACGGGCTGCGCCCGGTCCGGCTCGACACCGTCGTCGTGTCCAGCCAGCACGCGGCGGACATCTCGCTGGAGTCGCTGCTCACCCCGGACATCCGGGACCACGTCATCGCCCCGGAGCTGGAGGGCCTCGGCCTGGAGACCGAGGGCTACCGGCTGCTGGTCAACCCGACCGGGCGGTTCGAGATCGGCGGCCCGATGGGTGACGCCGGCCTGACCGGCCGGAAGATCATCGTGGACACGTACGGCGGGTACGCCCGGCACGGCGGCGGCGCGTTCTCCGGCAAGGACCCGTCGAAGGTCGACCGGTCGGCCGCGTACGCGATGCGCTGGGTGGCAAAGAACGTGGTCGCCGCCGGGCTGGCCGAGCGGTGCGAGGCGCAGGTCGCGTACGCGATCGGCAAGGCGCACCCGGTGAGCCTGTTCATCGAGACGTTCGGCACCGAGACCGTGCCGGTCGCCTCGATCGAGAAGGCCGTGGCCGAGGTGTTCGACCTGCGTCCGGCCGCCATCATCCGGGACCTGCACCTGCTGCGCCCGATCTACCAGCAGACCGCCGCGTACGGTCACTTCGGCCGGGAACTGCCGGAGCTGACCTGGGAGGGCACCGACCGGGCCGCCGACCTCAAGTCGGCCGCGGGAGCCTGACCGCCACCACGCGCCGCGACCGGCGACCCGCACAGGGGTCGCCGGTCGCGCGCGTCTGCGTGGACGTGCCGCTGCCCCACCTCGACCGCCCCTTCGACTACCTGGTGCCCGAGGCGCTCGACGCCGACGCCCGGCCGGGGGTACGCGTGAAGGTGCGGTTCGCCGGGCAGCTCGTCGACGGCTGGCTGCTGGAGCGCACCGAGTCGTCCGAGCACCCGAAGCTGGCGTACCTGGAGAAGGTCGTGTCCCCGGTGCCGGTGCTGTCCCCGGAGGTGGCCCGCCTGGCCCGCGCGGTCGCCGACAGGTACGCCGGCAGCCTCGCCGACGTGCTCCGGCTGGCGGTGCCGCCCCGGCACGCCCGCGCCGAGAAGGCCGTCACGGCCGCGGACGCGCCACCGTCCGAGGACACCGACACCGACACCGACACCGACACCGACACCGACACCGACACCGACACCGACACCGACACCGACACCGACACCCGGCCGGGCGGCCGGGCGGAGGTGGACCCGCGGGGCTGGCGGGACTACCCGGCCGGGCCGGCGCTGCTGCGCGCGCTCACCGACGGCAAGCCCGCCCGCGCGGTCTGGTCGGCACTGCCGGGGGAGGACTGGGCCGACCGGTACGCCGACGCGGTCGCCGCGACAGTGGCCGGCGGCCGGGGCGCCGTGGTCGTGGTGGCAGACGCCCGTGACCTGGACCGTCTCGACGCAGCCCTGACCGCCGTGCTCGGCGCGGGACGGCACGTCCGGCTCACCGCCGCCGACGGCCCGGCCCGCCGCTACCGGGCCTTCCTCACCGCCCGGACGGGCGAGGTGGACGTGGTCATCGGCACCCGGGCCGCGATGTTCGCCCCGGTGCGGCGGCTCGGCCTGGTGGCCATCTGGGACGACGGCGACGACCTGCACGCCGAACCCCGCGCGCCCTACCCGCACGCCCGGGACGTGCTGCTCACCCGGGCGCAGCTCGGCGACGTCGCCGCCCTGGTCGGCGGGTACGCGCGTACCGCCGAGGCGCAGCTGCTGGTGGAGACCGGCTGGGCGCGCGAGGTGGTGGCCGACCGGGCGGTGGTGCGTTCGCGTACCCCGGCCATGGCCCCCACCGGCGACGACCCGCAACTGGCCCGCGATCCGGGCGCGGCCTCGGCGCGGCTGCCGAGCCTGGCCTGGACCACCGCGCGGGACGCGTTACGCGCCGACCTGCCGGTGCTGGTGCAGGTGCCGCGCCGGGGATACGTGCCGTCGGTGGCCTGCGCCGACTGCCGCGCCCCGGCCCGCTGCCCGCACTGCGCCGGGCCGCTCGCGCTGCCCTCGGCGCAGGGCACGCCCGCCTGCCGCTGGTGCGGCCGGGTGGCCGCCGCGTACGCCTGCCCGGAGTGCGGCGGGCGGCGGCTGCGCGCCTCGGTGACCGGTGCCCGGCGGACCGCCGAGGAGCTGGGCCGGGCGTTCCCGGGCGTGCCGGTGCGGACGTCGGGGCGGGAGGAGGTGCTGGCGGGCGTACCGGGCGGGGCCGGGCTGGTGGTCGCCACCCCGGGCGCCGAGCCGGTCGCCGAGGGCGGCTACGGCGCGGTGCTGCTGCTCGACTCGTGGGCCCTGCTGACCCGGGCCGACCTGCGGGCCGGCGAGGAGGCGCTGCGGCGGTGGATGGCCGCCGCCGCCCTGGCCCGGCCAGGTACGGCCGGCGGCCGGGTGGTGGTGGTCGCCGACGGGGCGCTGTCCCCGGTGCAGGCTTTGCTGCGCTGGGACTCCGCCTGGTTCGCCGCCCGGGAAATGGCCGAGCGGCGGGAGCTGGGCTTCCCTCCGGCGGTACGGATGGCGAGCGTCACCGGCGTGGCCGAGGCGGTGGCCGACCTGCTCGCCGGTGCCCGGCTGCCGGGCGACGCCGAGGTGCTCGGCCCGGTGCCGGCCGACGAGGGCCGGGAGCGGATGCTGGTACGCGTGCCCCGGTCCCGGGCCGCCGCGATGGCCGAGGCGCTGCACGCCGCCGCCGGGCAGCGCAGCGCCCGCAAGGCGGCCGACCCGGTACGCCTCCAGGTCGATCCGCTCACCCTGTTCTGATCGCACGCGATCCGCGTGACGGTGCGCACGCGGACCCTCGCGCACGGTCGTGAGCTGGGGTTTGCCGCACACCTGGTCCGGCAATCGAGTAGCGGGCGGTGATAGCATCGCCCGTCATGCCCAGCCGCGCGGTTTCGCCGCGCGGGACGCGGCGCGGCGGGTGCCAGAGCACGTCGGGCCGACACTCGATGTCGTCAGTCAGCCGGTGAGCAGGGGTGGACCAGTCGTGACCGTTCGTCAGTCGATCGTCTTCAACGGTGACCTCGGCAGTGGCAAGAGCACCGTCTCGGTCGAGATCGCCAAGCGGCTCGGGCTGCGCCGGGTCAGCGTCGGCGACCTCTACCGCCAGATGGCCCAGGAGCGGCAGATGACCGCCCTCCAGCTCAACCTGCACGCCGAGCTGGACCAGGCCGTCGACGGCTACGTCGACCAGCTCCAGCGCGACATCGCCGCCTCCGGCGAGTCCCTGGTCATGGACTCCCGTCTGGCCTGGCACTTCTTCACCGACGCGCTCAAGGTGCACATGATCACCGAGCCGACCGAGGCGGCCCGGCGGGTGCTGGCCCGCCCGTCCGGCCCGGCCGAGAGCTACACCTCGCTGGAGGAGGCGCGCGCCAAGCTGCGCGAGCGCAGCGAGAGCGAGCGGAGCCGGTTCATCGTCCGGTACGGCGTCGACAAGGCCCGCCTGCGCAACTACGACCTGGTCTGTGACACCACCCGGGCCGACCCGGAGCAGGTCATCCAGCACGTCATCGACGTCTACGAGGGCCGCCTCGGCGCCGACGTGCTGCGCGCCGGCCAGCCGTTGCTGCTGCTCGACCCGACCCGGGTGTACCCGACCGAGGACGTGTCGACGCTGCGCGGCCTCTGGGACTCCGACGCCGCCGAGGCGGCCGGCAGCGGCGAGGAGCCGGAGCCGCTGAGCATCGGCTACACCGGGGAGTACTTCTTCGTCGTGGACGGGCACCGGCGGCTCAGCGCGGCGGTGCGCGCCGGCCTGCCGATGGTTCCCGCCCGGCTGGTCGCCGAGGTGGACGAGCCGGTGGTCGGCGGGATGAGCGCGATCGACTTCTTCACCGCACAGGCCCGCCCGGGGCTGATCCACGACTGGGAGGACGCGCACGGCATCACGCTGCCGCTGCCGGAGCACGCGCTGCTCGGCGGCGGCCCGGTGCTCGCCGGGGAGCCGGGCGCCGGCGCCTGACCGCGCGGGACACCGCCACCTCGCCGTCACGGGTTCACCCGGCCCGGCGCGCCGGAGCATGATGAAGGCCTCCGATGCCTGGGGAGGCGGAATCGTGGATCCGACCGACGCGCTCGCGCTGCTGATGTCCCCCGAGGGTCGGCTCGACCCCTATCCGACGTACGAGCGGCTGCGCGCGCACGGCCCGGTGGTCCAGGCCGGGCCGGTCTTCTACGTGGTCACCGGCTACGCGGAGGCCGACGCGATCCTGCGCGACGCCCGGTTCGGTGTGATGGACGACGCGCTGCGCGACCAGTTCATGCCCGGCTGGCGGGAGAGCCCGGCGGTGCTGTCGATCTCCCGGTCGATGCTGCGCACCAACCCGCCCGACCACAGCCGGATGCGGCGGCTGGCCGCGGGCGCGTTCACCCCGCGCCGGATCGCCGCCATGCGCGACGTCGTGCGGGCACAGGCCGACGAGCTGGTCGACGCGATGCTCGCCGCCGACGGGCCGGTCGACTTCATGACCGCGTTCGCGTACCCCCTGCCGGTCGGCGTGATCTGCGCGCTGCTCGGTGTGCCGGCGGCGGACCGGCCGCTGTTCCGGCGCTGGGCCACCGACCTGACCGGCGTGCTCGAACCGGAGATCACCGCCGACGAGCTGGCAGTGGCCGACCGGGGCGCGACCGAGCTGCGGGGCTACTTCACCGAGCTGGTGGCGGCCCGCCGCCGTGCCCCGGCCGACGACCTCACCACCGCGCTGGTGCAGGCCCACGACGGCGGTGACCGGCTCTCCGGCGACGAGCTGCTGGCCAACCTGATCGTGCTGCTGGTGGCCGGTTTCGAGACCACCACCAACCTGCTCGGCAACGGCCTGGTGGCGCTGCTGGACCATCCGCGCGCCGCGGCGGCGCTGCGCGAGCGGTCCGACCTCGCGCCCGCCTACGTCGACGAACTGCTGCGCTACGACTCGCCCGTGCAGCTCACCTCGCGGATGAGCACCGCGCCGTCCCGGTACGGCGACGTCGACCTGCCGCCGGAGAGCTGGGTCATCGTGCTGCTCGGCGCCGCCAACCGCGATCCCCGCCGCTATCCGGATCCGGCCCGCTTCGACCCGTGGCGGGCGCAGATCGCGCCGCTGTCCTTCGGCGCCGGGCCGCACTACTGCCTCGGCGCGGCGCTGGCCCGGCTGGAGGCGCAGGTGGCGTTCCCGCTGCTGCTGCGCCGGCTGCCCGGGCTGGCAGTGGCGGGCCGGCCCGAGCGGCGGGTCCGGCTCACCCTGCGTGGTCACGCCACGCTGCCGGTGAGCGTGGGGCGGGAGGCGGCCCCGGTCACCGTTCCCGGTACGCGACCCGGGGCGGCCGGGCCGACTCCGTAGACTGGACGCGCATCGTTCGACCCACACAAGGAGCCACGCCGAGTGACCGTCCAGCCCATCCGTCTGTTCGGCGATCCGGTGCTGCGCACGCCGGCCGACCCGGTCGTCGACTTCGACGCCGAGCTGCGCAAGTTGATCGCCGACCTGACCGACACGATGCGCGAGCAGAGCGGCGCCGGCCTGGCCGCGCCGCAGCTCGGGGTGGGCCTGCGGGTGTTCACCTTCGACGTCGACGACGTCCTCGGTCACCTGGTCAACCCGGTGCTGGAGTTCCCCGACTCCGAGGAACAGGACGGCCCGGAGGGCTGCCTGTCCATCCCCGGGCTCTACTTCGACACCAAGCGCCGGCAGAACGTGATCGCCAAGGGCTTCAACGGCTACGGCGACCCGGTGCAGATCGTCGGCACCGGCCTGATGGCCCGCTGCGTGCAGCACGAGACCGACCACCTCGACGGCGTGCTCTTCGTCGACCGGCTCGACCCGGCCGGCCGCAAGGAGGCCATGAAGGCGATCCGCCAGGCCGAGTGGTACGACCAGGCCGCGCCGCCCACCGTGAAGCTCAGCCCGCACGCCGCCGGCAACCCGTTCGGCCTGGGGCGGTGACCCGGATGCGCCTGGTCTTCGCCGGCACGCCGGCTGTCGCCGTACCGGCCCTGGACGCGATCGCCGCCTCCGGGCACGAGCTGCTCGCCGTGGTCACCCGCCCCGACGCCCCGGCCGGCCGTGGCCGCGGGCTGGTCCGCTCGCCGGTCGGCGCGTGGGCCGACGCGCACGGCGTCGAGGTGCTCACCCCCGCCCGCCCGCGTGAGCCGGAGTTCCTGGACCGGCTGCGCGAGCTGGCGCCGGACTGCGTACCGGTGGTCGCCTACGGCGCCCTGGTGCCGCCGGTGGCGCTGGAGATCCCCCGGCACGGCTGGATCAACCTGCACTTCTCGCTGCTGCCCGCCTGGCGCGGCGCCGCGCCCGTGCAGCACGCCGTGCTGCACGGCGACGAGCTGACCGGGGCCAGCGTCTTCGAGCTGGAGGAAGGGCTGGACACCGGCCCGGTCTACGGCACCGTCACCGACGAGATCCGTCCCGCCGACACCTCCGGCGACCTGCTGGAGCGGCTCGCGCACTCCGGCGCCGGGCTGCTGGTCGCGGTCCTCGACGCGATCGGCGCCGGCACCGCCCGGGCCGTGCCGCAGCCCGCCGACGGGGTCTCGCTCGCCCCGAAGCTCACCGTCGAGGACGCCCGGGTCCGCTGGGGCGACCCCGCCTTCGCGGTGGACCGGCGCATCCGCGCCTGCACGCCCGCGCCCGGCCCGTGGACCACGTTCCGCGACGACCGGGTCAAGCTCGGCCCGGTCACGCCGCTTCACGACGGCCCGGAGCTGAAGCCGGGGGAGCTGCACGTGGAGAAGTCCGGCGTGCTCGTCGGCACCGCCACCACGCCGGTGCGTCTCGGCGAGGTGCGCGCCGCCGGCAAGAAGGCCATGCCCGCCGGCGACTGGGCGCGCGGCGCCCGGGTCACCGCCGGTGAGGTGTTCGCGTGACGGGGCCGTCGCGCCCGGACCGGCCCGTCGAGGGCGAGCGTCCCCGGGGGCACGCGCGTGAGCACGCCGACCGGCCCGGCGCCGAGCGGCGGGGCGACGACCGGTTCGGCGACCGTGAGCGCGGCGACCGGCAGCGTGCCGACCGGCCCGCCGCGGACCGTCGCGGCGGCGACCGGTTCGGCGGGGACCGTGAGCGCGCCGACCGGCGTGGCGGAGACCGGCCCGGCGCGGACCGGCGTGGCGGGGACCGCTTCGGCGCGGACCGGCGTGGCGGGCGCCGTCCGGCCCGTCCGGCCGTGGACCTGCCCCGGCAGATCGCGTACGAGGCGATCGCGGCGGTGCACCGCGACGACGCGTACGCCAACCTGGTGCTCCCGGCGATGCTGCGCGAGGCCGGGCTGACCGGCCGGGACGCCGCGTTCGCCACCGAGCTGACCTACGGCACGCTGCGGCACACCGGCACGCTCGACGCGATCGTCACCGACGCGGCCGGGCGGGACGTGCAGCGCATCGACCCGCCGGTGCGCGACGCGCTGCGGCTCGGGGCGTACCAGATCCTGCACACCCGGGTACCCGCGCACGCCGCGGTGTCGTCCACCGTGGACCTGGTCCGGTCGGTGGGACCGGCCGCCACCGGGTTCGCCAACGCGGTGCTGCGGGAGATCACCAGCCGGGATGCCGACGCCTGGGTGGCGAAGATCGCCCCGGCCGAGGAGACCGACCCGATCGGGCACCTCGCGCTGGCGTACAGCCATCCGCAGTGGATCGTGCGGTCGTTCGCCGAGGCGCTCGGCGGCGACATGGGTGAGACGGCCCGGCTGCTCATCGAGGACAACGAGCGCCCGCCGGTGCACCTGTGTGCCCGGCCCGGCCTGGCCGATCCGGTGGTGCTCGCGGACGAGGTGGGGGGCGCGCCCGGCGCGTTCTCGCCGTATGCGGTCTACCTGCCCGGCGGCGCGCCGGGTGACCTGCCGGCGGTGGCCGACGGCCGCGCGCACGTGCAGGACGAGGGTTCCCAGCTGGTGGCGGACGCGCTGGCGACGGCGCCGCTGGACGGCCCCGACGGCCGGTGGCTGGACCTGTGCGCCGGCCCGGGCGGCAAGTCCGGCCTGCTCGGCGCACTGGCGGCGGTCCGGGGCGCGCGGCTTACAGCGGTCGAGGTGGCCGAGCACCGGGCGCGGCTGGTCGAACAGGCCACCCGTGGGCTGCCGGTGACGGTGCTGCACGCCGACGGGCGTGACGTGGGCGGCGACCCGAAGCTGCCCGAGGGGCACTTCGACCGGGTGCTCGTGGACGCGCCGTGCACCGGGCTGGGTGCGCTGCGCCGCCGCCCGGAGGCGCGGTGGCGCCGCCAGCCGTCGGACCTGCCGGCACTTACCCGGCTGCAGCGGGAACTGCTCACCGCCGCGTTGCGGGCGGCCCGGCCGGGTGGCCTGGTCGCGTACGTGACCTGCTCGCCGCACGTGGTGGAGACGCACGTGACGGTGACCGAGGCGGCCCGGCGGTGCGGCTTCGGGGTCGACTTCGTCGACGCGCGGCCGTTGCTGCCGGCCGGCATGCCGGGCCTGGGTGACGGCCCCACGGTGCAGCTCTGGCCGCACCGCCACGGCACCGACGCCATGTTCCTGGCGGTCCTCCGCCGGGTCTGACCCACCTCTCCTCGTAGTCGATCAAGGAGTTCGTGTCCCCGGGGCCGCCGTGTCCGGACACGAACTCCTTGATCGTCGTGCGGCGAAATGGGGAGGGATGGAACGTGTGCGG
>NZ_WBKS01000145.1:0-14311 GCF_008868145.1 Micromonospora sp. AMSO1212t | reverse complement strand
CCGGCTCAAACCCCGGTTCGCCCTACGCGTAAGTGCCGGGCTCGCAAGCTCACTCGTCGCGCGCACCGAGGTTTCGAATGTGCGCGACTGCGGGGCTCGCAAGCTCACTCCTCGCGCGCACGGTGTACCGTCGAATGACCGTGGTGCGGCAGTTTGCGTGCCCCGGGGGTCGGGCCGGCCCGCACGGCGGCCCCGGCCGCCGCTCAAGGCGGCGACACCATTCAGACGGTCAGGACGTCGATCAGGAGGATGCGGGCGCCTCGGCACCCGACTACAGCATGGAACGTACGCGTTTCTTCCGCCGACCGGTGGTCTGGATCATCCTGGTCATCCTCGGCGCCGTTGTGCTCAGTCAACTGTTCACCGCTGGTCCCAGCTACCACCGCGTGGACACGTCCGTCGCGCTCGACCAGCTCAACAAGGGTGGCATCGAGAAGGTCGTCTTCCAGGACAAGGAGCAGACGCTCCAGCTCGACCTGAAGGACAAGGCCAAGTTCGACGGCGACACCACCACTGACAAGATCGAGGCGCAGTTCCCGTACGAGGTCGGCGGCCAGGTCTGGAACCAGGTACGCGAGGCCGAGGCGGCGGACCGCATCACCGGCCCGGTCGACACCAAGGTGTCGTCGGACAGCATCTGGGTCAGCCTGCTGGTCAACCTGCTTCCCATCGCGCTGCTCGTGCTCCTGCTGCTGTTCTTCATGTCGCAGATGCAGGGCGGCGGCTCCCGGGTGCTCAACTTCGGCAAGTCCAAGGCGAAGATGATCACCAAGGACACGCCGAAGACCACCTTCGCGGACGTCGCGGGTGCGGACGAGGCGGTCGAGGAACTGCACGAGATCAAGGACTTCCTGCAGAACCCGGCGAAATACCAGGCCCTGGGCGCCAAGATCCCGAAGGGCGTGCTGCTGTTCGGCCCGCCCGGTACCGGTAAGACGCTGCTGGCCCGCGCGGTCGCCGGCGAGGCCGGGGTGCCCTTCTACTCCATCTCCGGCTCCGACTTCGTGGAGATGTTCGTCGGTGTCGGCGCCAGCCGCGTCCGTGACCTGTTCGAGCAGGCCAAGTCGAACGCACCGGCGATCGTCTTCGTCGACGAGATCGACGCGGTCGGCCGGCACCGTGGCGCCGGCATGGGCGGCGGTCACGACGAGCGGGAGCAGACGCTCAACCAGCTGCTGGTCGAGATGGACGGCTTCGACACCAAGGGCGGCGTCATCCTGATCGCCGCCACCAACCGGCCGGACATCCTCGACCCGGCGCTGCTGCGCCCGGGCCGGTTCGACAGGCAGATCCCGGTCGACGCCCCCGACATGGAGGGCCGCAAGGCCATCCTGCGGGTGCACGCCAAGGGCAAGCCGTTCACGCCCGACGTCGACCTCGACGCGGTCGCCCGGCGTACCCCGGGCTTCAGCGGCGCCGACCTGGCCAACGTGATCAACGAGGCCGCGCTGCTCACCGCTCGTAAGGAGCAGCGGGCGATCACCAACGACTCCCTGGAGGAGTCGATCGACCGGGTGATCGCCGGCCCGCAGCGCCGGACCCGGGTGATGAGCGACCAGGAGAAGAAGATCACCGCGTACCACGAGGGTGGGCACGCGCTGGTCGCCTGGGCGCTGCCGCACGCCGCGCCGGTGCACAAGGTGACCATCCTGTCCCGGGGGCGCTCGCTGGGTCACACGCTCGTCCTCCCGACGGAGGACAAGTACACCCAGACCCGGGCCGAGATGATCGACACCCTGGCGTACGCGCTGGGTGGCCGGGCGGCCGAGGAACTCGTCTTCCACGAGCCGACCACCGGCGCCGGCAACGACATCGAGAAGGCCACGCAGCTGGCCCGCGCGATGATCACGCAGTACGGCATGAGCTCCAAGCTCGGTGCGATCAAGTACGGCACCAGCGGCGACGAGCCGTTCCTCGGCCGCAACATGGGCCACGAGCGGGACTACTCCGATGTGGTGGCCGCCGAGATCGACGGCGAGATGCGCGCACTGATCGAGCTGGCCCACGACGAGGCCTGGGAGATCCTGGTGGAGTACCGGGACGTCCTGGACAACATGGTCCTGGAGCTCATGGAGAAGGAGACGCTCTCCACCGCCGACATGGCCCGGATCTGCGCGCGCGTCGTCAAGCGCCCGCCGATGGCGCCGTACCACGGCTTCGGCAAGCGTCAGCCCTCCACCGAGCCGCCGGTGCTCACGCCGGCCGAGAAGGAGGCACTGGCGGCGCAGTCCCGCGCCGACGCCGCCGCCTCGATCGGTGGTTCCAGCAACAACTCGGACGGTACGCACTGAACAGCGATCCGACGACGGCCGGCTCCCCGCACAGGGAGTCGGCCGTCTCCGCAACCGAGCCCGACGGGGACGACGCGCTCGACTACGTGGCCGCACGCCTGATCAGCGGCAAGCTGACCGGTGGCCCGGTGGAGGACAGCGTCGACCTCGCCCGGATCGAGAAGGCGGTCCGCGAGATCCTCATCGCGGTCGGCGAGGACCCGGACCGCGACGGCCTCCAGCAGACGCCGGCCCGGGTGGCCCGCGCCTACGCCGAACTCTTCGCCGGCCTGCGGGTCGACCCGGCGCAGGTGCTCCGCACCACGTTCGAGGCCAACCACGAGGAGCTGGTGCTCGTCCGGGACATCGACGTGATGAGCCTCTGCGAGCACCACCTGCTGCCGTTCCGGGGCAGCGCGCACATCGGCTACATCCCCGGCCCGGACGGCCGGATCACCGGCCTGTCGAAGCTGGCCCGGCTGGTCGAGGTGTTCGCCCGCCGGCCGCAGGTGCAGGAGCGGCTCACCTCGCAGATCGCCGACCTGCTGATGTCCAGCCTCGCCCCGCGCGGCGTGATCGTGGTGCTGGAGTGCGAGCACATGTGCATGGCGATGCGCGGCATCCAGAAGTCGGGCGCGAAGACCATCACGTCCGCCGTGCGCGGCGGACTCCAGAACGACGCGAAGTCGCGGGCCGAGGCGATGGCACTGATCATGGCTCGCTGACCCTCGACCGACACCGACGGCCGCGTACTCCCACCCGGGAGGGCGCGGCCGTCGTCAGTCGGGCAGCATGGCCAGCAGCAGGCCGGCGGCGGTGAGCACCGCCGGGACCAGGCAGACCAGGGCGCCGAAGCGGGGCGTCCGGTCCACCCGGTCGGTGGGCCGCGGGCGGAAGACCCGCCCCACCGCGAGCCAGCCCAGCATGAACGCGACAGCCGGCAGCGGCAGCCCCACGAGCAGCGCCAGCACCGTCACCGGTCCCGGACCGGCGACCGCGTACAGCACCAGTTGGAGGAGCGGCACCACGAGCGCCAGCGGCCCGTACACCAGCAGGTTGCGGGGACGGGCCGGCCACCGGGCCAGCCGCGGCAGGCCACGCGCGCTCAGCGTGTCGTCCGCGGCGTCCGCCCAGTCCCCGGCCGCGCGCAGCGCCGCCAGCACAGACGACGGCCCGCCCGCCATCGACCGGGCCGCCTCGGTCACCTCCGGCGGCGTCGGGACCAGCGACATCGACGGTACGCCCAGCTCACGCAGCCGGGACTGCTGCGGCGCCAGCCGTTCACGTACCGCGGTCAGCTCCTCACGGGCCGCGGCCACCGACCGTGCCTGCTCCCCAGCCGCGGTGGCCGCCGCCCGGCGTACGCCGTCGAGCGCCCGCGCGGCCGCGACGTACTCCGCCCAGGCCGACTCGGCGGGGTCCGCCACAGTGGTCGGCCCACCCGAGCGGGGCCCCGGTACGGCCGTGCCGGTCTCACTCATGCGGCCCCCTCCCCGGCGCGGTCCGTCACCTGCGGGCCCTGCTCGACCCGCGCCGTCGCCACCTCGGCCGTGCCGTACGGCACGAAGACGGTGCCCTGCTCGTCCGGGCCGTCCCAGAGCATCGCGCGACCCGGCCGGGGCCGCCACCAGACCGGGCGGTCGAAGAGCTGCTCCAGCCGGCCGCCCGGTACGTCGGTGACCGCCACGGCGGTGAGCTTGTCCACCTCGCCCTCCGGGCCGAGCAGCCCGGCCAGCGGAGCCGGTGTCCGCCACCAGCCGAGCAGGTGTCGGCCGGTCGGCGGCCCCTCCAGCAGCAGCGTCCGCAGCAGGTCGGGCGGAAGCTCGGCGGCGTCCGGCACGTCCAGCCCGAAGACCACCAGGTAGCCCGGCTCGTCCGACTCCATGGCGGTGCGCAGCCCGGCCGCGTCGACGGTCTCCACCCGGTGGCGTCCGGCCAACTCGGCGGCGAGCCCCCCGGCCGGCTCGGCCGACCCGTTCGCCAGCGGCGCCAGCACGAACCGGGCCGAGTCCGGTTGCGCCGCCGCCGCGCTGCGTACCGCCGTGACCAGCAGGCGCTCGGCCTCCTCGTCCCGCCCCAGGACGGCCAGATTCCGCCCCGCGCCCGGCCCCAGCGGCACCGTCACGGTGGACCGCCGTACGTCCACCGCCCGGCCCAGCAGCGCGGCGGGCGCGTGTGCCCGGCCGGCGAGCGCGGCCCGGTGCCGCGGATCGTTGGCGAGCAGCGGGCGGGCGTACCCGGCGAAGACCACCGGAGGCGTCGCCGAGTCGCCCCGCGCCTCCCAGAGCCGTCGCCGCAGGCCGGTCAGGACCTCGGGGTCCTCGTACGGATCAGGGAAGCGGATCATCCGCTCGTGTCCCCGTGTCGCGCCGCGAGGACCGCCCAGACCGCCGGCCGTGTTCACCACCGCGCTGCCCACCGGCAGCCCGGCCGCCGAGTCGTTCGCCGGCTCCAGCACCGCCGAGCCGCCGGGCAGAGCCACCCGCACCGGGAACTGGCCGAGCAGCGGGTCGCGCGGGCCGCCGATGCCCAGGTCACCCTCGCCGGCCAGCACCAGGTGGATCCCGTACGACCGGCCGGCGCGGGCGAGCGCGTCCAGCCGGGCCAGCAGGTCGGCGGCGAGGCGGTCCCGCTCACGCAGCGCCAGCGGGAAGTTGTCGACCACGCAGACGATCCGGGGCAGCGGCTGGTG
This sequence comes from Micromonospora sp. AMSO1212t, assembly GCF_008868145.1. Classification (NCBI taxonomy): domain Bacteria; kingdom Bacillati; phylum Actinomycetota; class Actinomycetes; order Micromonosporales; family Micromonosporaceae; genus Micromonospora; species Micromonospora sp. AMSO1212t. Next base: position 9,349 of record NZ_WBKS01000145.1, on the reverse strand, counting down.
CTGCCGCAGCTCGGCGTACCGCTGCCCGCCGGCCCGCCGGGACGCCTCCTCGCGGCGGCGCAGCTCCGCCTCCAGCTCGCCGAACAGGTCGGCCACGTACTCCCGGTCGGCCGCCATGCCGGCGGCACGCACCTGCGGCACCCAGGAGCGGTCCCGCTCGGTCTGGAGGAACTCCACGAAGGACTCGCCGTCGGCCAGGTCGGCGAGGTATAGCGCCAGCTCGTCCGGGCCGTACCGGGCGGCGAGGCCGAACAACGCGTCGGTCAGGAACGCGGACCGGCCCGCCTGGCCCCGGCCGCTGACCAGCCAGTGCGGGGTCAGCTCGGTGAAGCCGAGGCTGACCGGGCGCCCGGCGGCGTCACCGACAGTGGTGCTGAGCCCGTCGGCCGAGCCGGCCGTCCAGAACCCGTCCGCCGGCAGCAGGTCACGCAGGGAGAGGCGGGAGCCGTCCTCGATCTGCCGGGCCAGCCGCGCGCACACAGCGGCGACCAGGTCGGCGGGCGGATCCTCGTCGAGGAACACGGGCGAGTTCAGCCCGCCCGGCGGCTCGGCGCCGGGACTGCTGAAGCCGGCGCCCGGCGGGTCACCGACAAGCGCGTACGCGGTGCGGACCGTGACCGCTGTGGCGCGCGGCAGCGGACTGCCGTCCGGCCAGCCGGCGAGCACCAGATGCAGCCCGGCGCGCGGCCCGCCCTCCGCCAGTCCGGCGAGCCGGTCCAGGTCGGCGGTGGTCGTACCGTCGGGCAGCGCCGCGACCACGAGCAGCAGCGTCCGGTCGTGCCCGCGCTGCCGGGCCGTCCCGGCGGCCACCCACTGCTCCGCCTCGGCCAGCACCGCACGCATCCCGGCGAGGTCGGTGGCGGGCGGGGGCAGCAGACCGGCGTCGGCGAGCGGCGCGTACCCGGCGAAGGTCTCACCGGACCCGCCGTCGACCGCACGCGCCAGCAGCGCACCCGCCGGAGTGGCAGCGAAGACGCGCAGCAGCAGCGCGCGGAGCAGCCCGGCCACCCGGGCGTCCGAGGCGTCGGCGTCGAGGCTCAGGTGGCCGCTGCCGAGCAACGGCACCAGCGCGGGGAAGCGGGCGTCGTCGAGCGGCGCCGCGGTGCCCACCCGGACCAGCGGCGGCAGACCGTCACCGGGAGGCGTCGCCGCGCTCAGTGATTCCAGCGGCCCGCCGGCCCAACCGGGCGCCGCCAGATCGGCCGCCGCCCGCAGGCGCTCGGCCAGCTCGTACTGCCGATGATGGTCGGCCGGCGCGGGCCGGATCTCGTCGAGGATGCCCGCCGCCGCCGTCGCGGCGGCCTCGGCCCGGCGGTGCAGCGCGGCGGCCCGGCCGGCGCGCGCCTTCGGAGTCGCCACCGCGTCCACCTCTCTTTCCGAGGCCGACATGTCCTCCCCGAGGTGTGACGGTAACCCAGGCGGCGGCCGTCCACCGGGATGTCGGTCGGCGCGGTGAGCTGGTCGGCGGTGAGCAGCCTCACCCCGCCGCCGGGCGGCGTCCGCCCGGCGGTTCGCCACGATCCGCCAGTTCCAGGCATTGGGTACGCGAGGCGCAGCCGATAGCCTCAGGAGGTGGAATCAGTGCAGCCCCCCGCCGGTTCCCAGGTGTCCCGAGTACCGGCGCAGCGGACCCCGCCGGAGCAGTTGGCGCCCCCCGCGCCCGCTCCCGCACCGGCACGCCCCAAGCGCCCGGTGCGCACAGTGCTCACTGTGGTCGCGGGGGTGCTGGCGGTGCTGTGCACTGTCGGCGGGGTGGTCGGGTTCGTGCTGTACGACCGCGCGACCGCCCCGGACCGAAGCGCCCCCGACGTCGTGGTGGACAACTATCTCCGGGCGTTCCTCGTGGACCGCAACGACACCAAGGCTGGGGAATTCGCCTGTAAGTCCGAGGGGAACCTTGATGCCCTCCGGGGCCTCCGCGCAGAGATGGAACAGCGGGAGGTGAACTTCAACGTAGTGGTCCGAGCTGGCTGGGGGCCCCTGACCAGGGTCGAGGACGGCGAAGGCGAGTCGGTGACCACGACGTTGACCATCTCAAGCTCGGCTGATGGTCAGACACGAAGCAGCCGCCGCGAAGACTGGCAATTTCGTGTCGTTGAGCGGGACGGCTGGCGCGTCTGCGAGGCAAGTAAGGTCGGCTGAGGCCTACTCGAGCCAGAGCAGGTGCACCGGCACCTCCAACGTGGTCGGTGCCTGACCACGCCACGCCCACCGGTACCACTCCAGCTCCGGGGCCACCCGCACGCAGATGTCGCCGTCCGCGCCGGAGTAGGTCTCGGTGACGGCACGCAGGTCGCGCCGTTCCACACCGTTGTCCACGTGCACCACGCGCCGCCCGGTCACCGCGTCGGCCTCGAACACCGGCGTGGGCGGCCGGCGTTCGGGCACGTCCAGCGAGACCAGCCGGAGTCCCGGGGCGGTCGCCCCGGTCGCCGGACGCCGCTCGCCGATGGTCTCCACCCAGACCCGTTCCACAGGCACCAGCGGGGCGAACACCTCCACCTGCTCGGCCTCGGCCCGGTACCACTCGTGCTCGGGGATGACCGGCACGTAGGTGCGGCTGCCCTGCACGACCCGCTCGTCGGCCCGCAGGTCGCCGCGCCAGCCGAGACCGGGCAGGCCGACCAGCACCCGGCGGCCACGCAGCTCGGTCCCGCCGGTGGCGGGGACGGTCTCCACCGGCCGGGGCGGCAGCGGCGCCCAGTCCGGCCGGTCGGCGAACGGGTCGGGCAGGGGATTGCTCATCCGCCCGGCCTCACTCGGTTTCGCCGAGGGGCGCGCCCCGCTTGCGCATGAAGGGCACCGGGTTGTCCGCGCCGTTGCTGGACCGGTCGCCGTTCTTGTGCACCTCGAAGTGCAGGTGCGGGCCGGACGAGTTGCCGCTGCTGCCGGAGAGCCCGATGACCTCACCCGCCGCGACCGACTGACCCGGCACCACCCTCGGTCGCTCGACCATGTGGCAGTAACGGGTGATGAACCCTCCGGCGTGCAGGATGTCCACGAACCATCCGCAGCCACCCTTGTTCGGCCAGCCGTCCCGGTCGCAGTCCTTCCGCCCGGAGCGGTCGGGGTCGCAGCGGGCCACCAGCACCCGGCCCGCCGAGGCGGCGTGGATCGGCGTGCCCTTCGAGGCGGCCAGGTCCACGCCGTGGTGGCTGGGACGGGCGGTGGTGCGGAAGCCGGAGACCACGCCGCCGGGCAGCGGCGCGGTCCAGCCGGAGGCGGCGATCCGGTCTCCGGCCGCCGCGTCGCACACGGCCTTCCCGGCGATCTCCACGGTCCGGGCGGCGCCGCCGGCGAGCGCGTCGACGATGCGTCCGGCCAGTTCCTCGTGCTTGGCGTAGGCGTCGGGGTAGGCGCTGACCTGGACCCGCTGGGCCACGACGGTCAGCGGGCGCTGCTGCCAGTTCGGCACCTGCACCATCTTCTGGTAGAACTTCCGGGCCGTGTACGAGGGCGTCATCCGCTGCTCGACGCTGCCCCACCCGGGCCGCTGCTGGAACAGGCCGAGCGAGTCGTGGTCGGCGCCCACTCCCTCGTGCGGCAGCGCGAGCGACGCCGGGACGGTGCTGTTCGCGAGGTTGCGCAGCGCTGATTCCTGCATCGCGGTGGCCAGCGCGATCACCCAGCCGCGAGCGGGGAGCTTCATGTCCTGGCCGACCTTGATGATGACCGCGGCGTTGCGCAGCTGGCGCTCGCCGTACTCGGCGAAGCGCGGCATGTCACCGGTCAGGTTCACCTGGTAGGCCGGGTCACAGTTCAGGGCCGCGAGCTTCGGGTCGTCCTCGTCGCCGCCCAGTTCGGTGAGGAGGAAGGCGCCGGCGCCGCCGACGCAGCAGAGCAGGGCGAGCACGCTCGTGACGGCGGTGGCGACCACGCCGAGCCGCAGCTTCCGGCGGACCTGTCCGGCGACGGCCGGGCCGGCGGTCACGACCGCTCCCAGTCGATCGCGTCCACCAGCCAGGGCCCGTCCGGTGCGACGAGTTCGAGCCGGAGCGTGCCGTTGTCCAGCGGGACCAGCGCCTCCACGAAGGACTCGGTGCGGGGCCGGAGCGCCGGAGTGCCCGTCGTCCTCCGTGCGGGAACGGTCTCCGGGTCGGCGCCGGTCATCTTCTCGGCCAGCGCCGGGGTGGAGAGTGGCCGCAGGCGGGCCTGCCAGGCGTCGCCGCTGCTGCCCGGACCGCTCAGCCACGCGGTGGTGAACCGCCCGGCGACCTGCTCCGGCGTGTCCTCGCCCGGCCGGGTCTTCGGGGCGACCGCGGCCGGCGGGCTGGCCAGCACGCCGTCGTCACCGGCCTCCGGGTCCGAAGTGCTGATCGGCTGGGTGGGTCGACTGGTCAGGCCGAGGCTCGGATCGCCCGGCCCGGCGACCAGGCGGGCCGCGCCGATCACCCCGAAGACCAGCACGGCGATCACGAGGGCGACGCCGATCCGGGACCGGAGGATCCGGGTGAAGAGGAATTCCAGCGCGCGTCGCACCGGACTCACCTGGCCTCGGAGCGGATGCGCGGCGCCGGCCGGGCCGGAGAGGTGCCGCGGCCCGCCGAGTCCGGCCGGTAGACGGCGTAGGAGGGCGACTCCTCCGGCACGTCCGGCTCGGTCCAGGTCGACGGCGCGCGCCGGGGCCGGGGTGTGGTCGCCGGTCGTCCGCTGGCGGGTGCCTCCTCCGGCCGTTCCCGCCCGTCCGGCCGCTCCCGTTCAGCGGGTCTGGCGCTGTGTGCCGGATCCTCGTGCCGGGCCTCCGGCCGGAGGCTGCGCTGGTCGGCCGTGACGGTACGGCGCTTGCCGATCGCCGGCTCGTTGGTGCCGCCGGGTTCCGCCACGTCCAGCCGGGCCGCGATCCGCATGTCCCGGAAGAACCGCCGGTGCCAGGAGCCGGCCGAGCTGACCGCCTCGCTGCTGTCCTTGCCGCCGAGCTGGGTGATCCGGCGGTACGGGCGCAGCAGCAACCAGCCGACCACCCCGCAGAGCCAGACCAGCACCACCTGGAGCCAGCCGGGCAGCGTGGCGGTGTTCATGATCAGGTCGACGGCGAAGAGGTAGATGGCCGCGCCGGTGCCGAAGATGGCGATGTTGAAGACCGCGGCGACCACCGCGTTCGCCAGCCGCCGGAGGCCGGCGCTGGCCGGGCGCATCAGGCCGACCGTGCCGAGGATCGGCGCGGCGATCACCGCCCAGCGGAAGATCAGGAAGCCGAGCAGCACCAGCAGCGACGCGGTGAGGTCGAACATGGCGAACAGCACCGATGCCAGCACCGCGATGAACCCGGCGCCGATCCGGTCCATGTCCTTGGTGCCCTTGAGGTACTCGTATGCCTCGGGATCCTCGGTCTCGATCTGCTGGGCGACACGGGCCCACTGCTGTTGCTTGGCCTTGATCGTGCCCTCGCGGGTTCCCGGGTTCTGGCGGAGCTTCTCCGACTCCTCCCAGGTCAGGGACTTCGCGTCGTAGAGCGCCTCGCCGTACTTCTTGGCGGTCTCGCTGTCGGCCGAACCGAGCACACCGCGCAGCCAGTTCCGGTAGAGCATCGTCTCGGTCGCCGTGTCGCTCGCGCGCACGGCGGGGGGACGGTGATCCTTGCACGCTTGCGGATTCGGGTCGTCACACTGGCCCGGCGGCGTGTCCTTGGTGGATGGGCCGACCGCTTCGTGCACCACGCCCAGCGTGGTGATCAGCGTGTTGTCGGCGATGTTCGCGGACTTGACCGGCCAGGCCGCCAGCGCGGTCACCGCCACCATCACCAGCAGCGCCCAGCCCGCAGTGGTCATCGCGTTGCTCATGTCCGACTGGCGGGACCGCCAGAGCAGGTAGAGGCCGACCACGCAGACGGTGATGATGCCGAAGACGCTGAACACCTTCTGGTAGACGGCCTTGGTGGCCTGCTCCACCAGCGGGTCGGCCCAGCTCCACATCGTCCGCGGATCCCAGGCGCGCTCACGCAGCGCGTTCGAGGCGCCGATCACCGCGTTGGCGAACATGAACTCGCCGTTGGCGACCATCGTCGTGAAGCGGTAGTCCGGGTGCAGCACCGAGGAGGCACAGCCGCCGTCCACGTCGTACGTGTTGTAGCTGTATCCGGCGTAGCCATAGCGGCTGTAATAGCCACTCGGCCCGGGCTCCTTCGCCGAGTCGGGCCGGGACGCGAACCAGCCGGCCAGGCCCGAGTCCGGCGCGGCGGGCACCGGGGCATTACGGCACTCGACCTGGTCCTCGCTCACCTCCTTGAGCTTGCCGACGCAGGACCGGAAGTCGGCCTGCCACTCCTTGGTGCTGCACAGCTCGGCGCGCGCCTGGGTGACCGGCGCGGCCGCGTACGCGGGTGTGGCCGCCCCGATCACCGGCCAGGAGATCGTGGCCCCGGCGAGTACGCCGAGCGCGAGGAGGAGCGCCGCGATCCGTGCCCGGGCCCGCGGGCCTGTGTCGGAGTCCCTGGCCGGCCTGCGGCGGGCCCAGGCGACGACCGGCCGCGTTGGAGTTCCGTCCGGATACGACACCGGTATCCGGAAGAAACTCCGCCTTGCCGGACGCCGCCTGGGCTCCGCCTCGGCTCGACCGGGGACTCCGACACAGGCCCTTGCCATGTCACGCCTCCAGGTCAGCCAGGACGGTCGGCAGTATCCCGGCGGCCTGGGCGACCGCGGCGGGGGTGGTGTCCAGGTGCTCCAGCAGCCCGTCGACGTACGACACGTCGACTCGGACCTTCTGCACGCGCCCGTCGACGTCGCGCATGACGAACTCGCGGAAGCCGAGCCGGTTGGCCGATCCGCTGTCGGCCTGGGAGAGCGAGGCGAGTGTCGCTTCGTACCCGTCGTCGACAGGCACCCGCAGCAGGCGCAGCGCCTCGGAGGCGATCTCGCTGTCCTCGGCGATCCGGCCGACGAAGACGGTGGAGACGAGGTTCTGCACGTCGAGGCCGAGGATGTCCTTCGGGTTCTGCGAGGCGACGAGCGCTGCGAGGTTCCACTTGCGGGAGTCGCGGGCGAGCCGGACCAGGAACGACCGCCCGGACCGCCAGCCCTCCATGAAGTGCGCCTCGTCGAGGCCGACCAGCTTGCGGGAGGACATCGACCCGCCGTAGCAGCGGCGTACGGCGAGCCGGTGCGCGGTGTGCAGCATCGGCAGGGCGAGCGCCTCCTCGGCCGACCAGTACTCCCGCTCGATCTTGAGGTCGGGGAGCCGCAGGCCGGCCATGGTGATGACGGTGAGCGCGGCGTCGGCGCCGAGCAGCCCTTCCGGCGGCCGGCCGAAGAAGAGCATGGCCAGCGGCATCTCGGCGGTGTCGAGCAGCAGGTGGGCCAGCTCGCGGCCGGCGTCGTCGTCGAGCCCTTGGAGGCAGGTGACCACGTCGTCGAGCGTGGAGGTCTCCTCGGCGGGCACCTGGCGTACCGCGTGCCGGAACAGCGTGGCGGTGGACGCCTCCCGGGCCACCTGCGGCGGCACCAGCATCATGCAGATGTCCTGCACCAGCATCCGGCGCTCGGCTCGGGCGTTGGAGACGGCGATCTCGAACTCGCGGTCGCCTGGCGCCCCGGCGCCGAACTCGCTGCGCAGCGGCGTCGGGATCAGCGAGTACGGCGCCAGCGTGCCCTGCTCGGAGCCGGTCAGGTTGAGCACCCGGGAGTACGGGGCCAGCTCGGGCATGGCGCAGAGCCGGGCCAGCGGGCCGGACGGGTCGAGCAGCGTCACCTGCACGCCGCGGCGGGCGGCCAGGTAGCCGAGCGCGCCGAGCAGCGTCGACTTGCCACCGCCCGGCTCGGCGACGAAGACGGCGAGGCCGGAGCGCTCGCGTACCTCCATCGGGAAGTGCAGGTCGAGGAAGACCGGCCGGCGGCAGGTGCCGGCGGTGCGCCCGATCAGGTCGCCGCGCCGGTCGCCGACCGTGGACGCGGCCTGGGGCAGCGCGGCGGCGAGCAGGTTGACGGGCATCCGCCGGACGTAGCCGGTGTTGGCGATCGGCTCGCCGGGGATGAACTCGCGGGCCAGCCAGTCCTGGTTCTTCGGATGCTGCAGCGAGATCCGCAGCTCCCGGGAGTAGAGCTGGATGAGCCGCCGGGCCCGCTCCATGCACTCCTCCCGGGTACGGCCGCCGACCGCGATCCGGTGCCAGCCGTGTGCCCGGGCCGAGTCGACGGGCAGGCCGGTGGTCATCTCGTCACCGATCACCAGTGCGCGCTTGGCCAGTCGTTCCAGCTCCGGCGGCGCGTCGATGCCGTGCTCGGCGTAGTCGAGCTGCTGGGAGCGGATCATCCGGAGCCGGTGTTCGAGGTTCCGGAAGGAGTCGTTGGGGCCGAGGATGTCGACCCGGGTGGACAGCTCCATCGGCCATGGCAGCCGCTCGTGGAAGTGCAGCCAGGGCTCGTGCCGTTCGGGGATCTCCAGCGGCTCCATCCGGCCGACCGCGAGCACGGCGACGTGCCGTTCCTCGCCGGTCATCCGGTTGACCAGCTTCACCGTGGAGCCGTACGGGGTGCGGTAGCGCTCGACCTGCTCGGTGAGGGCCAGCAGATCGCCGCGTTCCCACCGGCCGTTGGTGATCGGGGACAGGACGCCGGGCGGCGCCATGCACAGCGCCACCGAGCGGTAGAGCAGCCACTCCAGCTCGGGCGCGGTGACCCGGCGCCCGCGCATGCCGAACGCGCCGAGGACCTCGTCGAACTGCTCGACGGTACGGCTCAGCCGGCGCCGCTCGCCGTCGGCGGTGCCCCGGCCGAATGTGCGGAGCAGTCGTTCGGTGAGCGAGTCGCCGAGTGACCGGCGGGCGAACGTGACACCGAGGTAGGTCTGGCCCTCGGCGTGGTTGACCGCCATCAGGTGCCGCTGGGCGGCGACCAGGTGGTCGGCCCATCCGGTGGTGCCCGGTACGTCGGGCAGCGGGGCGGCGGTGTGCGCGTCGATGGTGCGGGCCCACTCGTCGGCCGGGAAGGGCCGGGTGGTGCGACGCAGGTGCAGCCGGAACCCGGCGAGTCCGGCGTACTGCTCGGAGATCGCCGAGAGAAGCGCCTCGCGTTCGGCGTCCGGCCGGAACGCCCACCGCACCTCGGGCAGCCAGTACCAGGCGGTGACCGTGTTGGGGGTGAAGGTGAGGTGGCCGGCGATCTCGGTGATGGCCAGCTCGACCGACGGATCCCGGTCGCCGAACTTGATCTTCGGGGCGCGGACCCGGACCGGCTTGGTCGGCCGGTTCCGGCGGTCCGGCGTGCGCTGCCGGGGCGGCGCCACCTCGCGGTGCGCGGGACGGCCGACCTCCCGCGACGGCGCCGCGCCGGCCGCGAGCGGGTCGGCCGCAGCGAGATCCGGCTCCCGGTAGTCGGCGGGAGCAGGCGCGGGCGCGGGGGCGTGGAGCTGCGGG
>NZ_WBKS01000144.1:0-14353 GCF_008868145.1 Micromonospora sp. AMSO1212t | reverse complement strand
GTTGCCACGTGAAGCGCCCCCCGTCCTGCGGGATTGATGTTCCGCGAAGTGGGAGCAGTGGAGATCTTGGTAGGAAGGGGGCCCTATGGGGGCCGCTTGGTACCAAGATCTCGCCGGGAGCCGGAGCCGGGAATCGGGAGCGGCCGGCGGACGAGGGACGGCCGTTCGGTTACGGCGGTCAGGCGGCTTCGTGGAGGTCGGCCAGGGTGACCGGGGCGTACCGCTTCAGCAGGCGTTCCAGCTCGGCTACCGAGCCGACCTCGCCGAGGACGTTCGCGCCGCCGCCGTGCTCGGGCGGATAGCGGTGCGCCAGCCGGTAGCGGTAGCGGCCGTGGATCAACTCGACGCTGACCCGCCAGCGCCCGCAGCATCCGCAACTCCACTCCGGCACGCCGCGACGGTAGCTCTGACCTGCGGTTTCACCATTCGGGCGGCGGTGACGAACGCGGCCGTGGCAGGACACGCCGCCCGACCACCGGCGGTGATCTGCCTCACCACTGTCGGTGGGGTCTGGTTGACTGGTCGCCGTGGACCTGCCGATCAACCCTCCGGTCGAGCCGATGCTGGCCAAGAGCGTGGCCGAGCTGCCCACCGACGACGGCCTGACCTACGAGCCGAAGTGGGACGGCTTCCGCTGCATCGTGTTCCGCGACGGCGACGAGGTCGAGCTGGCCAGCCGGGGCGGCAAGTCGATGACGCGCTACTTCCCCGAGGTGGTCGAGCAGGCCCGGCGGCAGCTCCCGCCCCGGTGCGCGGTCGACGGCGAGCTGATCGTGATCCGCCGGGACGGCCCGGGCGGGCAGCCGCGGCTCGACTTCGAGCTGCTGGCCCAGCGGATCCATCCGGCCGCCTCCCGGGTGAAGCTGCTGGCCGAGACCACCCCGGCCGACTTCGTCGCGTTCGACCTGCTGGCGATCGACGACGAGCTGCTCACCGGTCAGCCCTATCCCCGGCGCCGCGAGCGGCTGGAGCAGGCGCTGTCGGGGGTGCGCCCGCCGGTGCACGTGACGCAGGTGACCACCGACCCGGAGACGGCCCGCCGCTGGTTCGACGTGTTCGAGGGCGCCGGGCTGGACGGGCTCATCGTCAAGCCGGCCGACCTGCCGTACGAGCCGGGCAAGCGGCTCATGTTCAAGGTCAAGCACGCGCGCACGATGGACGCGGTGGTGGCCGGTTTCCGCTGGCACAAGTCCGGTCCGGTGGTCGGCTCGCTGCTGCTCGGCCTCTACGACGACGACGGCGTGCTGCACCACATCGGCGTCAGTTCCTCGTTCACCATGGCCCGCCGCAAGGAGCTGCTCGACGAGCTGGAGCCCTACCGCGACGTCGGCGGCGAGCACCCGTGGGTGCACGGCGACCACGAGCGGGGTCAGCGCATCCCGGGCGGGGTGAGCCGGTGGACCGGCGGCAAGAACCTGGAGTGGGAGCCGCTGCGCCCGGCGCTGGTGGTCGAGGTGGCGTACGACGCGATGGAGGGCGACCGGCTGCGGCACACCGCCCGGTTCCTGCGCTGGCGTCCCGACCGTGATCCCCGCTCCTGCGACTACGGTCAGCTCGACCGCCCGATCCGCTACGACGTCGACGAGGTGCTGCGCGGCGATCCGGCGGCGACGGTCGGTGACACCCGCGGCCGGGCGTAGCCTGACGGTCGACACGATCATGGAGGGTGCCCACGTGACCCGCTTCCCCGACCGGACCCGTCGGTTCCGGCCCGTCCTGGCCGCGTTCGTCGCGGCGGTGGTGCTCACCGCCGGCTGCACGCTGCCGGCGTTCGCCCCGCGCGCCGAGAGCGAGGGCGAGGCCGCCCCGCCGGGCACCGCGCCGGAGTGGCGGGCCTGCCCGGAGGTGCCCGACGAGCTGGTCGGGCGGGGAGCGGCGGACATGCGCTACGACTGCGCCCGGATCGCCGTGCCGCGTAACTGGGGCAGCGGGGCCACCACCGGCGCGACCGCCGGGCCGGGCGCCGGCGAGACGTTCGAGATCGCGTTGATCCGGGCCCGCTCGACCAAGCAGCGCGACCGGATCGGCTCGCTGGTGATCAACCCGGGTGGTCCCGGTGCATCCGGCGTCGACACCGCCGTCTACCTGTCCTTCGGCCCGGCGTTCGGCGGCCTGCCGACGGCGATCACGGACCGGTTCGACATCGTCGGCTTCGACCCGCGCGGGGTGGCCCGGTCCAGCCCGGTCAAGTGCATCTCCGACGCCGACCTGGACGCCAGCTTCGGCTCCGACCCCGACCCGGAGAGCCAGTCGTCGTTCGACGGCTTCGTCGGCCTCAACCGGCGCATCGGCGAGCGGTGCGGCGCGAAGTACGGCGACCAGCTCCCGCTCTACGGCACCGAGCAGGCCGCGCGGGACATGGACGCGGTCCGCGCGGCGGTCGGCGACGACAAACTGACGTACCTCGGCTACTCCTACGGCACGCTGCTCGGCGCCACCTACGCGCAGCTCTACCCGCAGCGCGTGCGCGCCCTGGTGCTCGACGGCGCGGTCGACCCGCAGCAGAAGCTGATCGCCGGGTCGGAGAGCCAGGCGAAGGGCTTCGAGCGGGCGTTCGACAACTTCACCAGGTGGTGCGCGGCGAACGCCGGCCGCTGCCCGATCGCGCCGGACGCGCGGGGTGCGGTCACGGACGCGATCGCCAAGGCGAAGGCCTCCCCGGTACGCGCGCAGGACGGCCGCAAGGCCACCGCCGGATGGGTCTTCTACGCGGTGATCTCGTCGCTCTACACCGAGCAGGGCTGGCAGGAGCTGGCCCGGGCGATCGACGACCTGCAGGGCGGCGACCCGGACGGCGTGTTCAAGCTGGCCGACGCGTACGCGGGCCGCGAGCCCGACGGGCACTACTCCAACCTGTTCGACGCCAATCTGGCGGTCAACTGCGCCGACGAGACCGAGAAGCCGACCCGCGAGCAGGTCCGCTCGTTGCAGTCGCAGTGGCGGCAGAAGTATCCGCTGTTCGGTCCCGCCCTGGCAGTGGGCATGCTGGGCTGCGTGGAGTGGCCCGGCGAGCGGGATCCGTACCCGACCGGCCGGGCGAACGGCGCGCCGCCGATCCTGGTGGTCGGCACCACCGGTGACCCGGCCACGCCGTACGAGCAGACGCCCGCGCTCGCGTCCATGCTCGGTGTGGGGCGGGTGCTGACCTGGGAGGGCGAGGGGCACACCGCCTACCCGCAGACGTCGTGCGTGACGTCGGCCGTCGACGCGTACCTGATCTCGCTCACCGTCCCCCGGGAGGGGCTGCGCTGCCCCGCCCGGTGACGGTCCGGCCGCCGGTCAGCCGGCGGCCGGGGGCGTCCATCCCTCCGGGATGTGCCCGATGCGGACGCGCTGGGGGTGGTCGCCGACCGGGACGCTCGCGACCTTCTGCCCGGTGGCGAAGTTGATCGCGGTGACCTGGTCGGCGCCGGATTCGGAGATCACGCAGTCCCGGCCGTCCCCGCTGACGGTGGCCCAGTACGGCTTGCTCGCGGACACCAGCGGGCCCTCACGCAACGTTGCCCGGTCCAGCACGGTGGCGTAGTCGTCCATGGTGCCGGCGACGCAGATCCGGGTGCCGTCGGGGCTCATCGACAGGCCGTGGTGCCGGGAGTCGTTGACCCAGGTGGTGCGGTCCTCGCTGGTGGCCGGGTTCTTCGGCAACGTGGCGACGCGGGTGACGCGGTCGGTGGCCACGTCGTACTCGACCACGCCGTTGAAGAAGGACACCTGGAAGTAGAGCCGGCTGCCGTCGGGGGTGAACACGGCCGGGCGGACCGCGTCGGAGAGGTCCCGGCGGCCGGCGGCGTCCAGCCGGTCCCGCATGTCGATCACCTTGACCACCTGGTACGTGCTGGTGTCGGCGACGGTGATCCGGCGGTCGCCCTTGGTCCAGTCGAGCCACGGCGCGTCCAGGTCGGTGTTGACCTCGCCGATGGACATGTTCCACAGCCGGGTGCCGCCGTCGGTGTAGACGTTCTCGTGCGGCTTGTCGCCGGCGCCGAACGAGCCGAGCTGTGCGCCGGTGCGGATGTCCAGCACGTGCACCGTGTTGGAGGTGGAGGCGGAGACCGCGACGCGGGTGCCGTCGGGCGAGACGGCCATGTGGTCGGCGCGGTAGCCGGAGACCGGGAACCGCCAGCGCAGCGCGCCGGTGGCCAGGTCGATCGAGACGACGTCGGCGAAGCTGGGCCGGGACACCACGAGCGCGGTGCCGTCCGGCGTGGTGTACATGTCGTCGATGAGCTGGTCGTGGCCCTCTCCCGGGCCCTGCCGGATGCCGAGGAAGAAGGCCAGCTTGATCGGGTTGAGGTAGATCTCGCGCAGCCGCGCGGCGCGGTCCGGGATCACGTTGATCCGGCCGATCCTGGCGTAGTCGCCACGGGACCGGATGACGTCGGCGGTGCCGTCCCAGTTGTTGCCGACGAACATCACCTCCTGGAGCGCGGCCGCGGCGGCGGCCGGCGCGGGGGCCGTCACCAGCGGCGTCGGCGCGACCAGGGCGAGTGCGGCCAGCACGGCCAGGCCGGCGCGGCGGCGGGAGCGGGACGGGCGCTGTGGCACGGATGTCATGGACGCCTCCTGGCAGCCGGTGGAACATCGACGTTTCTCAGTGGCGCGAGCGGTGTTACCTTGCGGTAACAACCAGGAGAGCAACCGGCCGGCCGCCGGGGCTAGGGAGCTGACGCCAACGCCCGCGCGGCCCGGTTGTGCCGAATCGACAACGGGAGGGCGGTGGACGCCGATGAGCCGGACCGGACAGGCCCCGACGTTCGGCGCGTTGCTGCGCGACCTGTCCGCCGATCCGGCCGCGGTCGACGAGGTGGCGCGGGCGGCCCGCGCGGACTCCCCCGAGGTGGCCCGGCTGCCCGCCGACGAGGTACGCCGCCAGGTCGTCCTGCTGCTGACCAGCGGTCTCGGCGCGCTGGAACGCCACGAGGATCCGGCCGGGCGGGACTTCGCCGAGGCCCGCCGGCTGGGCGCGGACCGGGCAGCGCAGGGCGTCTCCGTCGCCGGGTTGCTGCGCGGCGTGCAGGCCGGGCGGGACCGCGCGGTGGAGCTGGTTGTCCGGCACGGCCGGGCCGCCGGCATCCCCGACGAGGTGCTGCTGGAAGGGCTGCTCACCATCGGCCGGTACGCCGCGGCGGTGGAGCGGGCGGTGGTCGACGGGCACCGCAGCGCCGAGCGGGAACTGGTGCGCACCGGCGCGGCGGCGCGGGCGCACCTGCTGCGGCGGCTGCTGCGTGACGGCCCCGCGGGCCTGCCCCCGGCCGAGCTGACCCGGTTCGGGCTGCGGCCGGACGGGCGCTACCACTGCCTGGTCGCCGCGCCGCCGGACCCGGTCCGGGCGTACGCGCTGCGCAGGCAGCTCACCGCGCGGGGCGGCCTGCTCGGCACGGTCGGGGACCGGTTGGCCGGGCTGCTCCCGCGACCGCCCGACGCCGCGCCGGCCGACCTGTTGACGCTCGTGTCCCCCGCCCAGCCGCTGGAGCGGGCCCCGGCCATGTACGCGCTCTGCCTGGCGGCGCTGGCTACGGCGGCCAACCGGCGGCTGCGCGGGCTCCGTCAGGTCACCGACCTGGCCGGGGAGACCGCGCTGGCCGCCCACCCGCTGCTGGCCGAGCTGCTGCGCGGCGCGCTGCTCGGCGCGCTCGACCCGGCCGACGGCTTCCACCGGGAGCTGGCCGGCACCGCGCTCGCCTGGCTGCACCACGGGCAGCGGCTGGACCAGACCGCCGCCGCGCTGCACGTCCACCCGAACACGGTGCGCTACCGGCTGCGGCGGCTGCGGGAGCTGACCGGCGGGCCACCGGTCGAGGAGGGGGCGCGGTGCACGGTGCCGGAGACCGTGCACTGGTGGTGGGCGCTACGGAGCTGGCTGGACGGCGACTGACCACGGACGGCGCAACCGGCCGCCGTGGCCGAACGACGCGACCGCCCGACCGCGGCCGGGCGACACAACCGGGCGACACAGCCGGACGACGCGACCGGACGGCACGACCAGAGGGAGCGACCGGACCACGCGTCGGGACGCCGCCCGGGCCGCAACGGCGCGCGGCACTGTGCCAGGCTGGCCGGGTGACCGAGGTGATCTTCCGGGAGGCGGTCCGCGCCGACCTGCCCGCCGTGCTCGCGCTGCTCGCCGACGACGTGCTGGGGCGTACCCGCGACCTGCCCGAGGTGGACGAGGCGTACGAGCGGGCCTTCGCCGACCTGGACGCCGACCCGCGCAACCAGTTGATCGTCGCCGACGACAGCGGTGAACTCGTCGGCTGTTTCCAGCTCACGTACATCCCGGGGCTGGGCCGGCACGGTGCCGAACGCTGCCTGATCGAGTCGGTGCGGGTCCGCTCCGACCGACGCGGTCGCGGGCTGGGCCGGACGATGATGCGCTGGGCGATCGACCAGGCCCGGGAGCGCGGCTGCGCGCTGGTGCAGCTCACCACCGACAAGCAGCGCGCCGACGCGCACCGGTTCTACCGCGACCTGGGCTTCGTGGCCAGCCACGAGGGCATGAAGCTGGCGCTCTGACCCGGCCGCGACCAGGCGCCAACCCTCCGCTGTCCGGCGCTGGACCGCCCCGATGGCGGCCCGGCGGACGGGTCAGTCCTCCGAGACGAGCCGGCCGTCGCGCAGCGTGAGCGTACGGTCGGCCAGCTCGATCAGCGCCGGGTCGTGCGTGGCCACGAGCGCGGTCATGCCCCGGGCGTGCACCACGGCCCGGAGCAGGTCCATGATCGACCGTCCGGTCTCGGAGTCGAGCTGGCCGGTCGGCTCGTCGGCGATCAGCAGGTCCGGCTCGTTCGCCAGCGCCCGGGCCACCGCCACGCGCTGCTGCTGGCCGCCGGACAGCTCGTACGGGCGCTGCGCGGCGTGCCCGCCCAGCCCGACCAGTTCCAGCAGCACCGCCACCCGCTGCTCCCGCTCGGCCGCCGGCACCTTGGCCAGCCGCAACGGCACCCCGACGTTCTCCGCCGCGGACAGGATCGGCACCAGCCCGAACGTCTGGAACACGAACCCGATCGTGCCCCGGCGCAGCGACAGCAGCTCCCGCTCGCCGGCCGCCGTGACGTCGTGACCGGCCACCCGGATCAGGCCGGCATCCGGCCGGTCCAGGCCGCCGACCAGGTTCAGCAGCGTGGTCTTGCCGGCGCCGGAGCGGCCCTGGACGGCGACCAGCTCACCGCGCCCCGCCGCGAACGAGACGTCCCGCACGGCGTGCACGGCGTGCTCGCCCTTGCCGAAGGTGCGGCTCACCCCCTCGACCCGGACCACGTCCTCGACGGCCGACGCCGGCCCCGCCGGCAGCACCACTGTCTGGTCGGTCATCACTCACTCTCCTCGCCGTGCGCCCGGTCGCCGGGGCGCACCTCGACGTGGTCGGGTTCCAGGTTGAGCCGGACCCGGTCGCGCAGGGACAGCGCCTCCACGAACTGCGCCGGCAACTGCATCCGGCCGGTGCGGTCCAGCACCGCGTACTCCTCGCTGACCATCTCGGTGCCGCCGTCGGCGGTGGCGCGCGCGGTCCGGCGTACCTCGGAGGCGGTCCGGCCGTCGCGGATCGCGACGGTACGGCGGACCTGGCCGGCCACGGCCTGGTCGTGGGTGACCACCACGATGGTCACGCCCAGCTCGGCGTTGATGGTGCGCAGCGCGGCGAACACCTCCGCCCCGGTCGCCTCGTCCAGCTCGCCCGTCGGCTCGTCGGCGAAGAGGATCTCCGGGTCGTTGGCGACCGCCACGGCCACCGCGCAGCGCTGCTGCTCGCCGCCGCTCATCTGGCCCGGCCGGCGGTCCGCGCAGTAGCCGACGCCCACCATGTCCAGCAGCTCGCGGGCCCGTTCCCGCCGCTTGCGCCCGCCGCCGGCCCGACCGGCCAGCTTCATCGGCAGCTCCACGTTCTCCAACGCGGTCAGGTACGGCAGCAGGTTGCGGCCGGTCTGCTGCCAGATGAACCCGACCACGTCCCGCCGGTACGCCAGCCGCCGCTTGTTCGACAGCGACAGCAGGTCGTAGTCGGCGACCCGGGCGATGCCGGCGGTGGGGGTGTCCAGTCCGGACAGGATGTTCAGCAGCGTTGACTTGCCGGAGCCGGAGGCGCCGACGATCGCGACCAGCTCACCCCGGTCGATGACCAGGTCGAGGCCCTGGAGGGCGACGACCTCGACGCCCTCGGTCTTGAAGATGCGCACCAGGCCGTCGCAGACGATGTGCCCGCGCAGCCGGTCGCGCCCGCCGGCCCGTTCGGCGGCGCGCTGCGCGGCACGCTGTTGCAGCGACGCCAGGTCCGGTACGGCCGACGACGGTTCGTCGCGTGGCGTGAGACGCGCCGGGCCCGGATGGCCGGAAGCGGTCGCGGTCATGTCAGCTCTCCTCTCCGAGCCGCAGCACCTCACCGAGGCGCAACCGGCGGTTGTTGACGGCTTCCACGGTGATCGCGAAGCCGAGGGCCAGCATGGCCAGGACCGACACCCCGGCCACCAGGCCGGGTTCGAAACTGGGGCGCACGTCCACGCCCCCGGTGAAGGCGGGCAGCCCGAGCACCGGTGTGAGCAGCAGCGGCAGCAACGCGCCGACCACCGCTCCGGTGAGCACCGACACCAGCACCAGCGGCGTCAGCTCGACCATCAGCAGTCCGCGCCACTGCCGGCGGGACAGGCCCATGGTGCGCAGCCGGGACAGCACCTGCCCGCGCGAGCGGGCCCCGGCGAGCACCGCGAGCGCGAGCCCGAGCAGCCCCAGCGCGGCGCCGCCTCCGGCGCCGAGCACGAAGCCGAACACCAGCAGGCCGTTCACGCCGCTGCCGCCCAGGTCGGCGCGCACTGCCGAACGGGTCGTCACCTCCGGCGCGCGGGCCTTGTCCCCGGTGCCGACCCCACCGATGCGCAGGTAGCGGTTCTGCCCCTCACGCGCGACCCGGTCCACCTCGGCGGCGTCCACGCCCGCGCCGGCCAGCACGAACCCGGTGGGCGCGAGCTGATGCGGCGCGTCGGCCGGCAACGCCGGCCACGGCAGCACCACGAACCGGCGTACGCCCTTGTCGACCAGCGCGAACTCGTCGACGGTGGCGGCGGTCCGCACCGGCAGCCGGTTGCCCTGCACGTCCAGCCAGGCGGGCCGCTCACCCCGGGCGTCGGCGAGCCCGGCGTCGGCCAGTTCCTCGGCCACCGTCGGGGACACCAGCGCCGGCAGCGGCGTGCTCCCGTCGGCGCGGGCCCGCACCGGGTCGGGCACGCTCACCGGTACGCCGGCCTGCCGTGCCACCTCGGCGAACCGCTCCCCGTCCACCAGCACCACACGCATCTCGGTGATCGGGGCGGGACGTCCGGCGCGGTCGGAGTAGGGGCGTTCGGCCGGCACCGTGAGCAGCGGCGCGACAGCGCGTACCCCCGGCAACCCGGCCAGCTTCTCGGCGGTGTCCGGCGTGAAGCGCTCCCCGCGTACCAGCAGGTCACCGGGCACGGCCTGGGCGGCGGCGGTGTCCCGGCCGGTCTCGATGCCGGTCGCGACCACGCCGCAGAACGCGGCGGTGGCGACGGCCAGCACCACCACGACCAGCGGCCCGGTGGTCGCGGCCCGGCCCGCGCGGGCGGTGCCGAGGAACGCGACGCTGCCGCGTGCCCGGGCGGCGACGCGGCTGACCAGCCGCAACGGCCAGGGGTACGCGCGCAGCGCCAGCAGCGCCGCCGCGATCGCCAGCAGCACCGGCACCGAGACGAGCAGCGGGTCCACCGAACCGGCGGTGAGCCCGCGGCGGCGCAGCAGGAACGCGCCGAGCACGGCGAGCCCGAGCACCGCGACCTCGACGGTGAGCCGGACGGCGGGCGACCGGCCGCCCAGGTCGGAGCGGCCACCGGCGCGGCGGCCGACCGCGAGCGCGGCGAGTGGCGGCAGCAGCGTGGCCAGCAGCCCGGCGATCAGCACCCAAAGCCACGGCGACCCGGTGCCGGGCAGCAGCCCGCCGAGCAGCCAGCCGATCCCGGCCGCCGCCGGCAGCACCAGCACCGACTCGGCCAGACCGCGACGCAGCACGTCACCGGTCGAGCCGCCGCGCGCCCGGATCAGGTGGAACTCGGCGCGGCGGCGGCGCGCGGCCAGCCGGGCGGCCAGCAGCGTCAGCCCGGCCAGCGTGGCGAGCAGCCCGGCCGCGATGACCGCGAGCAGGGTACGCGCGGCGGCGAGCGAGTCGGCGAAGCGCCGCAGCGGGATGTCCACGCCCTGGCTGAGGGTCGCCTTGACCTCGGTGGGCAGGGCGCGGTCCAGCCCGTCGACGCCGGCGATCAGCGCGTCGAGGCGGCCCGGTTCGAGCCGGTCCGGGGCGATCCGGTACCGCCAGCCGAACGTCACCGGCCATTCGCGAGCCGTGATCGAGTTCAGCCCCGCGTCGGCGGTGTACGCGACGGCCACGAACGGGTCGCCGTCGCCTTCGGGCGGGCTGAGCCTCAGCATCGACGGCAGCGTGTCCCAGACACCGCCGGCCGGGTCGTTCGGCCGCCACACGCCGACCAGGTCGACCGGGCGGGAGTTGACCACGTTGTTGTCGCGGTCCAGCAGGGAGAGGCGGAACCGGTCGCCGGCCGCGACGCCCAGCCTGGTGGCGATCGTCTCGGCGAGCGTCACCTCGATCGCGCCGGCCGGGGTGACGCCGCGTTCCGGCCACCGCCCGCCGACCAGGGTGGCCGCCTCCCGGATGCCGGTGCCGGCGCGCAGGTGCAGGTCGATCAGCCCTTTGTCGTCGCTCAGCGTCGGACCGCGCAACCGCCCGGGGACGGTCTGCGCTGCGAACCAGCGCTCGCCGATCGCGTCGCGCACCTCGGCGGGCATCTTCTCCTCGATCGCCGCGAGCAGGGCCCCCCGGGTGGCGGCGACGGGCTGATCCGAGGCCGGCACGACGTCCGGTCCGGCGCTGTACGCGAGATCCCGGCGGGCCACCGGCTGACCGGCCACGTACTCGGTGAGCCCCTGCCCGGTCAGCCGGTCGGCCACCCGGGGCACGCCCGTGATCAACAGCGCGGTCACCAGGGTCAGGACGGCGAGCAGCAGGAACTGCCCCCCGTATGCGCGGACCCGGCGCGCGGCACCAGGAAGGCTCATCGTTCTCCTCCGATCCGGAGCTGCGCGGCGGCGACCCGCTGGCGGATGCCGGTGGTGATGAGGGCGGCGAAGGCGAGCGCGGCGAGCAGCAGCCCGGCGGCTGTCGTCCCGATCGGCACCCAGGGCACCGTGAAGGCCGCCTCGGGCACCGGCCGGCCGGCGGCCGGGGTGAGGATCACCAACGGCACCATGGTGGCCGCGACGAGGGCGCCGACGAGCATGCCGACACCGACGCCGATCGCGGCCAGGAACGTCTGTTCCGCGAGGTACGCGCGAGCCAGCAGCCGGGTGTTCGCGCCGAGCGTGTTGAACACGGCGAACTCGGTGAGCCGGCGCCGGGTGGTGGCCCACACGTCGACCGCCAGGCCGACCAGGGCGAGCAGCACCGAGCCGAGCGCGGCGGCCAGCAGCCCGGTGCGCGCACCCTGCCAGTACGGATCCTCGGCGGCCTCCGCGGCCACCGCCCGCCGGTCGAGCAGCACCGTGCCGCCGGTCGAGGCGAGCGCGTCAGCGGCGGCGGCGTGCCCGCCGGTCGTGGTGCCCAGCCACCACTCGGCCACCGGCCGGACGCCGCCGCTGCGTTCGAGGAGCTGCGTGGTGGCGGTGGGCAGGTCCAGCAGCACCCCGTCGCCCCCGGTGCCGGGCACCGCGGCGACCTGGCCGACCACCGTGACCTCGACAGTCACCTCGGCGACCGACAGCTTGACGGTGTCGCCGGTCTTGAGGCTCATCGCGGCGGCCACGCCGGGGGTGACGAGCACCGGCACCGGACGGTCCGGCGCCTGCGGCACCAGCGCGAACCGGGACGAGGGCACCCGGGCGAACTGCAGCAGCCCGGCCGGCACGTCGAAGCCCTGCGTCCCGTCGATCCGGGTCGGGCTCGCCTTGGCGGTGCCGCGCGGCCCGGAGCCCGGGTCGATCACCCGCCAGGATCCCTCCACCGGCACCGGCAGGACCGCTCCGTCGGCATCGGTGAGCCGCAGCTCGTCCAGGAGCAGCCGGTAGGAACTGCCGGTGGCGTCGCCGCCGTCGGCCTCGAAGCCGGCCAGGCGCAGCGGGGCGCCGCCGCTGTCGGGCAGCGGCACCGAGAAGCGCATCGGCTTCCCGTCGCCGCCGGCCTCGGCCAGCCGGACCCGCCAGGTGGCCCCGGCGTCGGTGGTGAACAACGCGGTCACCGCCACCCGAGGCCGGTCGAACATGCTGTCGACAGGCGTGCGGACGGTGCCGGACAGCGTCTTCGCCCCCTCGGGCAGGACGCCGCCGGCCGGCGCGGTCCGGCCGTTCGCGAGCCGGTCCAGCAGGGCCCCGGTGGACGCGTCACCGCCGGCGTCGTCGAGCCGGATCATCCCCTTCGCGGCGGCGGCGTCCAGGGCCACCACGGTCGCCGGCCGGGCCTCGCGGCCCAGGCGTACGTCGTCGCGCCAGGCGGGCAGCACCCGCTCCACGCCGGGCACGGCGGCCAGCTGGGCGGCCCGGTCCGCGGGGGCGGTGCCGTCCCGTTCGGTCAGCCGCAGGTCCGTGCCGACCGTGTGCTGCGCCTGGTCGCGCTGCGAGCGTTCCCAGGAGGCGACGAGCGACCACGCGAGCGTGCTGCCGCCGACGGCGAGCGCGAGCAGCAGCACCGGGCCGGCGTGCGGGCGGCGGCCCGCCTGCCACATGCCGAACATGGTGGCGTTCCACGTCCGCCGGTCGACGAAGCGTTCCGCGATCCGGGTGGTCGGCGGCAGCAGCCGCAGCGCGATCACCGCGCCGGCCAGCACGCCGATGGTGGGCGCGGCGGCCAGCAGCGGGTCGATGCCGAGGCTGCCGTTCGCGCCGGCGAGCGGCGAGGAGTACTGCCGCAGCTGGATCCAGGCGAGCACTGCGAGCGCCACCAGCGCCACGTCCACGCTGGCGCGCTGCACCGCCGCTCCCCGGGAGGGGCGGGACCGGGCCGCCATGTCGGCCACGTAGGTGCCGGCCCGGCGCATCGCCGGCAGCACCATGGCGAGCAGGCAGCCCACCGCCGCGCCGACCGCGACCACCCACACCCGGGCGAGGTCGCCGTCGGCCAGCCCCAGGTCCGCGCCCAGGTAGTGGATCGCCTGCCCGGTCAGCGCCGGGGCCAGCAGCAGCGCCGGCGCCACCACGAGCGTCGCCTCGCGTACGGCCAGCCCGGCGATCTGCCCCCGGGCGGCCCCCCGGGCCCGTAGCAGTGCGGTCTGCGCCCGCCGGTCCTCGTTGAGCAGCGCGGCCACCAGCACCAGCGCGTACCCGCCGAGCACCACGATCAGCAGCAGCGGGGTGAGCAGCGCGGACCGGCCCACCAGGTCGGCCCGGCTGAGCCGGTCGACGAGCCGGTCCAGGTGGCTGACCTGCTGCGTCGAGGAGCCCAGGCCGGTGGCCCCGGGCAGCTTCCCGGTGATCTCGTCCAGCGCTGTGGTCACGGCGGGTAGCCGGGCCGGCTCGACCGCCACCAGATCCGGGTCGACCACCCAGGCCGCCGAGGTGGAGCCCGGGAAGGTGCGGGCGAAGTCGGCCGGGTCGAGCGCGAACGGCCCGTACGAGGTGATCTCCGCGTCGCCCTGGCTCTCCCCCACCCCCGGGGCGAGACGCCAGTACGCCTCGGCGGCGTCCCGGGGCCGCCACGTGCCCACGACCACCACGGTGCCGGCGCGCTCCGCGCCCCTGTCGTACAGCGGCACCCGCTCCCCGACCTCCAGGCTCAGTTGCGCGGCCACCTTCTCCGGCAACGTCACCTGCAACGGGTTGCTGCCGGGCACCGGCCACGCCCCGGCGGCCAGCTCGGCGTGCGCGGGCAGATCGTCGAGCGTGGCCAGGTTGGCGAACATCGGGTCGTCGTCGGTACGGGCGGCGCCCACGTCGCCGGTCAACTCCCGCCCGGTCCCGGAGCGGGTCCCGGCCACGGTGACCGGGGCGCCGCCGAGCCCGTTGGCGAACTGTTCCCGTACCGCCCGGTCCCGCTCGGCGAACGCGGCGGCGTCGGCGCCGCCGGAGCCGCTGATCAGCAGGCTGCGCTCCTCGGCGGGGGCGGCGTCGAGCACCGCGCGGGCGCCCGCCTCGACCGCCCGGCGGTTGTAGTCGGAGAGCCCGGTGACCAACGCGACCGCGACGAGTGCCGCGACAGCGGCGGCGAGCAGCAGCCCACGAGCCTCTATCGCCCGCCTCCACACCAGCTTCATCCGACGTCCTCTCCTGGCCCCGGCGGGCCGATGCCGAGAGAGAGCAGTGACGCCCACCAAAAGGTTCGCGCCCGTTACATGATCGTTATCGGTCC
>NZ_WBKS01000143.1:0-14647 GCF_008868145.1 Micromonospora sp. AMSO1212t | reverse complement strand
CGGACCGCCGGGGCAGCGGCAGGTCGGTGAGCGCGCCCTCGGCGACGGGCATCTCCGGCTGTTCCAGCACCGTCGGCGCGATGCCCAGCTCGGCGTGCAGCAGCCGGGCCACGAGCGGCACCCGCGTCGACCCGCCGACCAGGAACAGGCCGGACAGTTGCTCGGGGCGCAGCCCGGCGGCGGCGGTCACCTCCCGGGTCTCCGTCACCGCCCGGGCCAGCAGCGGCGCGGCCAGGCGTTCGAAGTCCTCCCGGGACAGCGGGACCGCCGCCTCCACCCCCGGTACGGCGACCGGCGCCACCATGGCCCGGGACAGCATCTCCTTGGCGCCGCGCACGTTGTCCCAGAGCTGCTGGCGGTCCCGCCGCTCGGCGGTGCCCGCCGGGTCGGTCAGCCGGGCCCACTCGCGCGGGTGGACCGGGCCGACCAGCTCGCCGAGCCGTCCGAGCAGGGCCGCGTCCAGGTCGAGACCGCCGAGGTCGGGGATCCCGCCGGTGGCGACCAGCTGGAAACCGGAGTCGCCCCACGGGTCGGCGCCCTCGTTGCGCAGCACCGCCACGTCGAGCGTGCCGCCGCCGAAGTCGAACACCGCCACCGCACCGCCCACCGGCACCGGCCGGCGCAGCACCTGCGTGAAGTAGCGCGCGGCGGCCACCGGCTCGCGCAGCAGGCGGGTGCCCGGCGCGATCGGCCCGGCCAGCGTGTGCTCGGCCGCCGCCGGCCAGCCGGCGAGTTCCAGCGCGTCGTGCAGCACCTGACGGCGGGCCGGCGTCCAGGCCGCCGGGTGGGTGACCACCGCCGGGGGCAGCATCCCGACCGCCGCCACCGCCGCGTCCGCGACCGCGCGCAGCGTCGCGGCCAGCAGCTCCGCCGGCCGGTACGCCCGCCCGCCCAGCTCCACCGTCTCCTCGTCGACCCGGCGCTTCGGGTTCGGCTCGTAGCCGGCCGGGTCGGCCTGGGCCAGGCGCTGCGCGTCCCGCCCGACGTGCAGGTGACCGTTCGCGTCGGCGTGGACGCCGGACGGCAGGATCGGGTGGCCGTCGACGAGCACCGGCCGGGTCCGCCCGTCCGGCCAGCGCAGCACCGCCACGGTGTTCGAGGTGCCGAGGTCCACGCCGAGGGCGAAACCGTCCTGCTGGCCTGCCATCCGCGGCTACCTCCACCACCCGACGAGGATGTCCGGCCCGCATCGTACGCAGGCCGCGCCGCCGCGCCGCCCACCCGGCCCGGGAATGGACTGGCCGGTACGACCCCCGGCCGCATACCGTCACCGTCATGAAGGTGATCTCCGTCAACGTGGGCCGACCGCAACCGAACCCGTGGAAGGGGATCGGGGCCACCGGCATCGACAAGCGGCCCGTGGACGGTCGCGTCGCCGTCACCGCGCCCGGCCCCAAGGGCACCGGCGACGTCGGGCTCGCCGGTGACCGGGTCTACGACGTCGCCCACCACGGCGGCACCGACCAGGCGGTCTACGCGTACGCGCGGGAGGACCTCGACCACTGGGAGGCCGAGCTGGGCCGCCCGCTCGCCGACGGCAGCTTCGGGGAGAACCTGACCACCACCGGGCTGGACGTCAACGGCGCGCGGATCGGCGAGCGGTGGCGGATCGGGCCGGACCTGGTGCTGGAGGTCTCCTGCCCGCGCATCCCCTGCGGCACGTTCCAGGGGTGGCTGGGCGAACGCGGCTGGATCAAGCGGTTCACCCAGGAGGTACGGCCCGGGGCGTACCTGCGGGTGATCACGCCGGGCAGCGTCGGCGCCGGGGACCCGGTCGAGGTCGTGCACCGGCCCGACCACGACGTGACTGTGGCGCTGGTGTTCCGGGCCACGATGCTGGAGCCGGAGCTGCTGCCCCGGCTGCTGGTCGCTGACGCGCTGCCCGCGGAGGACATGGCGCAGCTCCGCCGCCGCCTGGCCTGACCGGCGGACGGTCAGGGGTGTCCGCCTCCGGCCCGCCGCCGGGCCGCCACCACCAGCCCGGCGGCGAGTACCGTCACTGTCGCGCCGCCGACGATCCACCAGGGGCCGGGAACGTGCCGTGCCGCGACCTGCGTCCGCTCCGCCGAGACGGCGGACGGGGTGGCGGCGAGCGCCGGGGCCGAGATCTCGCGGATCCCGGCGCACAGCCCGGTGGCACCGGCGGACGAGTTCACCCGGTACCGCGCGCCGACGCGGAAGCCGTAGCCGCAACCCTCCTCGCTGCGCGACACCTTCAGGCCGAGCGTGTCCCCGACCCCGGCGCCGCCCTTCTCGACCGACTCGACGGTGATCCGGACCCCGCGGTCGGTCACCTCCGAGACGCTGCCGACGACGATGCTGTCCGCCCGCTCGTCCCGCTCGGCCGTGGACAGGGCGCACGAGCAGGCCCACGCGGGTTCGGCGGGTGACATGACCACGACCAGGCCGAGCGCGGCCAGGGCGACGACGAGCAGGGCACGAAGTCTCATGGCCGCTTCGACGCCGCCGGACACCAGTCGGTTCCGCGCCCGCTTGACGTCGACCGGACTTCAGGTCGGACGCTTGCGGACGTGCTGAACTCCGTACTCGAGGAGGCGTACGAGCGCGTACGCCACACCGGTCCTGAGCGCGACGGGTGGCTGTCCAACCACGTGCCGATGGCGGCGGAGGCCCTGGTGCGCCACGGGCACGAGCGAGCAGTGCACCGCTGGATCGACGCGTACGCCGACCGGCTGGAGGAACGCCCGCGCGGCATCCGGCGCATCGCCGCCGACGAGTGGCGCGACCCGCTCGGCGACCCGGTGCGTACCGGCGACTGGCTCGACCTCTTCGACCGCGAGCTGGCCGGCGACCCGTGGCGCGACGTGCTGGCCCGGTGGTGGCCACGACTGCTGCCGGGCATCGCCGCCGGCGCCACCCACGGCGTCATCCGCGTCGGCCACGCCGTGCGCGCGCTGCTCGACGCCGAGACCGCACCGCGCGTGACCGAACTCGGCCAGGGGCTCGCGTACTGGGCCGCCCGCTGGCAGCCGCTCGCACCGCCCGGCGCCGGGCCGTACCCCGGAACCGACGCCCGGTCCGCGCTCGACGCGGTTCCCCGCGTACCCGACCAGCGGTTCGGCATCCGGTCGCGCCTGGCGCAGCTGGCCGACCTGGACCGGTGGCCGGCCGTCGCGGCGGCCGTGCCCGGCGACGCCGCCGCCGACGTGCCCACCCGGCTCGCCGCTGTCGTCGACGCCGCGGTGGTCCGGCACGGCACGCACGGGTACGCCAGTCCCGTGATGCTCGTGCACGCAGCCACCGCGCCGAACGCCGTGCTGCGCACTCTGCCGGCCCTGCCGCCGGCGCTGTGGCAGCCGAGCCTGGCCGCCGCCTGGGCGGCGACCGCCGCCGTCACCGCCGCCTACACCCCGGCCGAGGCCCGTTCCCGGCCGCCGGCCGCCGGGCCGGAACTCGACGAGGTGATGGCGCGGGCGCTGGACACCGGGGACGCGCACGCGATCAAATTCATCGACACCCTGAGCGATGCGTACGCCCGCAGCGGCGACCCGGCCCTGCTCGCCGTCGCCACCCGATCCGTCGAGCAGATCGCCGCGGACTGAACACGTGGAGGGCCGATGACACCCGCCGACGAAGCATTCCTGCGCCGCGCCGTGGAACTCGCCGACCGGGCCGGCGCGTCCGGCGAACGGCCGTTCGCGTCGCTGCTCGTCGGCGCGGACGGCACGGTCCTGATCGAGGACCACAACACGGTGGTCTCCGACCGGGACGTCACCGCCCACCCGGAGCTGAAACTGGCCCGCTGGGCCGCCCGGCAGCTCGCCCCCGAGGCCGCGGTCGCCACCACCATGTACACCAGTTGCCAGCCCTGCCCGATGTGCACCGTGGCGATCAACGCATCAGGCCTCGGCCGGGTCGTGTACGCGCTGTCCACCGAGCAGTTCGAGCAGGTCAAACCGGCCACGCCCGCGCCGCGCCCGGTGCGGTACGACGGGCCGGCGCTGTTCGACGAGGCACGCCGGCCGATCGAGGACCACTACTAGGCACCCGGGCGACGGTGGACGCGCCACGGCGGAGCACCGGGTCGAGCGGCGCGGTGGCCTCCGGCGTCGCTACATCGCCGTACGGTGGCCGCCTCTGCTGCGAGGAAGCGGCTGGGCCGAGATGTGGAGATGGTGAAACCGTGATCGCACCGGAATCGGCGCGGCAGATCGCCGAAGAGTTCCTGGACACCGAGATCCGATACCGCTTCCCCCATCCGGTCGTCATCATGGACGACGCCGTGAAGGAACTCGACGACGTGTACGTGTTCCCCTACGACGGGAAGGCGTACCTCGAATCCGGCGACTGGCGCGAGGCGATGGCCGGCAACTCTCCGGTCGCGGTGGACAAGCGAACGGGCGAAGCCCGCTTCTCTGCCTGAACGCGGAGATCGCCTGCCCACGCACCGGGTGCCGGCACCGTCGTCACGCGGGGCACCGCGGACGGTGCGCGACGCCTACGCTGTGCCGCACGGCGACAGGGGGTGGGCCGGTGGGGCGTCGGCCGGGGTACGTCGCGATGGCGCTGCTCGGCGCGCTGCTGTTCGGTACGGCCGGCCTGGCCCTCGGGTCCTGGTACGGCGGCCGGGGCGCCGAGCCGCTGAGCGCCGAGGCAATTCGGAGCGCGCCCGGCGAACTGCTTCCCGGTGTCGAGCCGAGCGGCGCGACGACAGTGCAGGGCTACCGGTGCGGCGTCTGGCTGGCCGCCGACGACGTCGGCGGGAGCCGGATCGAGTTCCAGTACGGCGACGGCGTCGACTGCGCGCTGTCCGAGCTGATGCGGCGGGCCGCCGAGACGCGCGGATGGCGGGAAATCCGTCGGGTGCCGGGCGCCTCGTGCGACGGCTGGCGGGCCGAGCGAGACGGGATGACGGTCACGCTCACCCATCCGGCGCACGGGTCGAGGCTGAGCATCACGCAGTCCGCCCCCGGAGGATTCCGCGCCGCCACGATCACCGGCACCCTGCTCGGCGCCGTCGCCGGTGCGGTGCTGTTCCGGGTGGTGGCGCGGAGTCGTCGGCCCGTACCCCTGCTGGTCGGCACCCTGGTGACCGTCGCCCTGTTCCCGGGGGCCGCCCTCACCTGGACGGATCTGGCCGCGAATCGGCTCGCCGAGCCGGTGTGGCCCGTCTGGCGGGGGCTCGCTCCCGTGCTGGTGCCGCTCTGGCTCGTGCTCCTTCTGATCGGCGTGATCGTCCTTGCGAAGCGACGGGATCCGGCAGTGCCCGTCACCGATCCGGTCGCTACTGGTCATGCGGGCTGATCAGTGGATGCCCGACTCGTCGTACGGCACGCAGTTGCAGAGGGTGTTCGCACGCCCGCGGACGACCGCGAACACCGGCCGGGACAGCACTACGTCGCCCGCCCGCTGGACGCGCATGGGGCTCCTATGAAGCGCCGCCGTCGGTTCCTGGCCGCCGCGCTGGCTGTCATGCTGTGCACCGGCTATCTGGTGAGCACCCTGGGTCACCGCCTTGACCACGGCAGCTCGTGGTGGCACGGCGCCGACGCGGCGTCTCGCACGGAAGGGTCGACGACCGAAGTGCGCTTCGCCTTCAGCCCCGGCGGGCAGATCACCTTCGGTGTGTCCATCCGCAATCCCGGGCCGTGGCCCGTCACGATCACGGGGGTCGCGGTCGACGACGGTCCTGCCGACCGGCACGTGTTCAAGGTCGCTCGACTGACAGCGGGCAGTCCTGTCGGCGAGCCCGCTGCTCTCGTGTTCGACCCGGCTACGGCGTCACCCCTCCGGTCGGCCGAAGTAGGACCGGGAAGGGAACTGCCGGTCTTCGTGACGATCACGATTCCGGACGTCGAGCAGGCGCCCGGGGGAGGACTCGTCTTCGACGACCTCGCGATCGGCTACGACGTGCTCGGCCTGCCTCGCCACCAGCGGGTGCCGATGGGTTTCCGCTTGTTCGTCCATTCGCCGCGCGGCTACGTTCCCGGCGAAGACCGGAAGCGGCCCGGGAACTAGAAAAGAGGTGCTCTGGTGGCATCATCGATCCGTGCCTGTGATCGAAGTTGTCCTCGGTGACATCACCCGAGAGGACGTCGATGCCGTCGTTACCGCTGCGAATGAGTCGCTGCTGGGTGGCGGCGGTGTGGACGGGGCGATCCATCGTGCAGCCGGACCGCGGCTGGCCCGGGCGGGTGCCGCGCTGGCACCGTGCGATCCGGGCGAGGCGGTCGCCACGCCGGCGTTCGATCTGGACCCACCGGTACGCCATGTCATTCACACCGTCGGCCCGGTGTGGGAAGGCGGCGGCTACGGTGAGGCCGACGTCCTGGCGTCGTGCTACCGGCGCAGCCTTGAGATTGCCGATGAGCTCGCCGCTCGCCGCGTCGCCTTCCCCGCCATCGCTACTGGTGTCTACGGGTTTCCGGGCGACCAGGCAGCGGAGATCGCAATCTCGACCATCAGAGCGACACCGACGAACGTCGAGCACGTCCGCCTGGTCGCCTTCGACCAGGCCACGTACGAACTGCTGGCTTCGGCGCTCCAGCGGTCCGGCCGTTGAGTTCGTGAGGCGGATCCTCGCCGACGGCCAGAGCAGCTGACGGCCGCGGATGACCCGAGCGGGGGAGTCGCCGACCGGCTCAGGCTCGGGGGATGCATCCTCTGACCGGGGCCGGAGGTCGTGGAGCGGGCGACGGGAATCGAACCCGCGTAGTCAGTTTGGAAGACTGAAGCTCTACCATTGAGCTACGCCCGCGAGCACCCCACCACCGCGGGGTGCGCCGACAGCGTACCCAATCGTGGCGGAGGCCGCGCAGCGTGTACCCCGGCCGCGCCCCCGAACGCCGCCATACCGCGCACGCCGCGCCCCGGTCACCCGCGCGGGTGGCGGGACGGCATACACTCTTCGTCGCCACCGGGGTGTGGCGCAGCTTGGTAGCGCACTCGCTTTGGGAGCGAGGGGCCGTGGGTTCAAATCCCGCCACCCCGACTGTCGTTCGCGACCGGATCGTCCCGGGAACCGCCGGTTTTTTCCGCGCGGTGCCCGGGCCCTGCCGATGCCGTCGGCCGGCTCGCCTACACTCGATGCGCGCAATCACGCCCCAGAACCAACACCCAGATCCGTCAAGGAGTACGCCTGTGAAGAGCACCGTCGAGACTCTGAGCCCGACGCGCGTGCGGCTCGCCATCGAGGTGCCGTTCGTCGAGCTCGAGCCGAGCCTCAAGAAGGCGTACCGGGAGATCGGCCAGCAGGTCCAGGTTCCCGGCTTCCGCCGGGGCAAGATCCCCGCTGCCGTCATCGACCAGCGGGTCGGCCGGGGCACCGTGCTCAACGAGGCGGTGCAGGAGGCGATCCCGCAGAACATCCTCGCCGCGGTCCGGGAGCACGACCTGAAGACGCTCGGCCGTCCCGAGGTCGAGATCACCGAGTTCGCCGACGGCGACTCGCTCAACTTCACCGCCGAGGTGGACGTCCGGCCGGAGATCATCCTGCCGGACCCGGCCACCATCGAGGTGACCGTCGACGAGATCGAGATCGCCGACAGCGAGATCGACGAGCAGATCAACAGCCTGCGCGAGCGGTTCGCCACGCTGAAGACCGTCGAGCGGGCCGCCCAGGAGGGCGACTTCGTGCAGATCGACCTGAACGCCACGGTCGACGGCGAGGAGGTCCCGGGCGGTTCGGCGAGCAACATCTCGCACGAGGTGGGCAGCAAGCAGCTCCTGCCGGGTCTGGACGAGGCGCTGGTCGGCCTGGCCGCCGGCGACAGCACCACCTTCACCACGCAGCTCGTCGGCGGCGACTACGCCGGCCGTGACGCCGACGTGGCGGTGACCGTCCGCACGGTCAAGGAGAAGGAGCTCCCCGAGCTCAACGACGACTTCGCGCAGATGGCCAGCGAGTTCGACACCATCGACGAGCTGCGCGGCGACCTGCGGGAGCGGGTCACCCGGGGCAAGCAGGTCGAGCAGATCTACGCCGCCCGCGACAAGGCCCTGGAGCAGATGGTGGCCGCCGCCGAGGTGCCGGCGCCCGAGGGCGTCGTCAAGGAGGAGGTCGAGAGCCGCAAGGCCGCGATGGTCGACCAGCTCGAGCGCATCGGCGCCTCCCTGGAGGAATACCTCGCGGCGGAGGAGAAGACCGAGGAGCAGATCGACACCGAGCTGACCGAGGCGGCGACCGACGGCGTCAAGATCCAGCTTCTGCTGGACACGCTGGCCGACGCCGAGGACGTGCAGGTCTCCGACGACGAGTTCGGTCACGAGATCGTGCACCGCGCGCAGCGCGCCGGCATGGCCCCGCAGCAGTACTACGACCAGCTGGTCCGCTCCGGCGCCGCCGCGGCCGTCTTCGGCGACGTCCGCCGGGGCAAGGCGCTCGCCGCGGTGATGGAGAAGATCAAGATCAAGGACGCGGCGGGCAACGAGGTCTCGCTCGACGCGCTGCGGGCCCAGAACGAGGCCGAGCACGACCACCAGCACTGATCATCGGGGGTTTCGGCCGCCGTCCCGCGCTGCGCGCCGGGAGGCGGCCGAAACCCTTTCCGGGGTACGCCGTGCGGGTGACTGCGCTGAGAGCGAACAGTGCCCCGACCGGGAGTACGCCTCCCGGCTGAGCGGTTAGTGTCGGGTAGGACGGTACGGAGAGCGAAGGGCTGCCATGACCGACATGCACATCCCCAAGAAGTCGCTCCGGGTGAACGAGGCCCGCGGTGGCGACTCCATTGGCAACCTCGACGACTCGGTCTACAACCGGTTGCTCAAGGAACGGATCATCTTCCTGGGCAGTGAGGTGAACGACCAGGTGGCCAACCGCATCTGCGCGCAGCTCCTGCTGCTCGCGGCGGAGGACCCGGACCGCGACATCTTCCTCTGGATCAACTCGCCGGGTGGCTCGGTCTACTCCGGCATGGCGATCTACGACACCATGCAGTACATCGACAACGACGTCTCGACCGTGGCGATGGGCATGGCCGCGTCCATGGGCCAGCTGCTGCTCTGCGCGGGCACCAAGGGCAAGCGGTACGCCCTGCCGCACGCGCGGATCATGATGCACCAGCCCTCGGGCGGTCTCGGCGGCACCGCGTCGGACATCGCGATCCAGGCCGAGCAGATGCTCTACACCAAGCGGATGTTCCAGGAGCGGGTCGCGTTCCACACCGGCCAGTCCCAGGAGCAGATCGAGGCGGACTCGGACCGTGACCGCTGGTTCACCGCCCAGGAGGCCATGGACTACGGCTTCATCGACAAGGTGATCATCGGGGCCGCGCAGGTTCCGGATGGCGCCGGGACCCTGAGCTGACCGAGGAGCTGACGATGACCGACCTGAGCCTGCCGCCCCAGTTCGCGGCCGTGCACAACCGCTACGTCCTGCCGTCGTTCGTCGAGCGCACGTCGTACGGGATGAAGGAGTCCAACCCGTACAACAAGCTCTTCGAGGACCGGATCATCTTCCTCGGCGTGCAGGTGGACGACGCGTCGGCCAACGACGTGATGGCCCAGCTGCTGACGCTGGAGGGCACCGACCCGGACCGCGACATCATCATGTACATCAACTCGCCCGGTGGCTCCTTCACCGCCATGACGGCGATCTACGACACCATGCAGTACGTCCGCCCGGACATCCAGACCGTCTGCCTCGGGCAGGCGGCCAGCGCGGCGGCGGTGTTGCTCTCCGCGGGCACCCCGGGCAAGCGGATGGCGCTGCCCAACTCCCGGATCATCATCCACCAGCCGGCCACCGAGGGTGGCTACGGTCAGGGCTCGGACATCGAGATCCAGGCGCGGGAGATCCTGCGGATGCGGACGCAGCTGGAGGACATGCTCTCCCGGCACTGCAACCGCCCGATCGAGCAG
Organism: Micromonospora sp. AMSO1212t; assembly: GCF_008868145.1. NCBI lineage: Bacteria > Bacillati > Actinomycetota > Actinomycetes > Micromonosporales > Micromonosporaceae > Micromonospora > Micromonospora sp. AMSO1212t. Next base: position 4,828 of record NZ_WBKS01000143.1, on the reverse strand, counting down.
GTTCGCAAGGACATCGACCGTGACAAGATCATGACGGCCGAGGAGTCCAAGGAGTACGGGCTGGTCGACACGATCCTGACCAGCCGCAAGAAGGGTCTGCTGGCGTCGCACGCGGCGGGCTGAGCAACGTGTGGTCGGAGGTCGGTCGGGGTATCGTTCCCGGTCGACCTCTGACACACCCGTTTTGGGGGTCGGAGAAAACCCGGCCACCGGGTAACGTCGGGTCTGTACCGCTCCGCGGTCGGATCAGGTGAAGCCGACAGCATGGTGGGACGACAGGACGGACGGGCGCTCCGGCGCTCGCAGGTCAGGGCCGGCGTTCCGGCCGACGAGTGCAGGGAGAACGTAGGTGGCACGGATCGGTGACGGCGGCGACCTACTCAAGTGCTCCTTCTGTGGCAAGTCGCAGAAGCAGGTCAAGAAGCTCATCGCGGGCCCAGGTGTCTACATCTGCGACGAGTGCATCGATCTCTGCAACGAGATCATCGAAGAGGAGCTGGCCGAGTCCGGCGAGGTGAAGTGGGAAGAGCTTCCCAAGCCGATGGAGATCTGCCAGTTCCTCGACAACTACGTCGTCGGTCAGGAGCAGGCCAAGAAGGCGCTCGCCGTCGCGGTCTACAACCACTACAAGCGGATCCAGGCCGAGGCGGCCGGCGCGCCGGGCTCAGGCACCGACGGCGTCGAGCTGGCCAAGTCCAACATCCTGCTGCTCGGCCCGACCGGCTGCGGCAAGACGCACCTGGCGCAGACGCTCGCCCGGATGCTCAACGTCCCGTTCGCCATCGCCGACGCCACCGCGCTCACCGAGGCGGGCTATGTCGGTGAGGACGTCGAGAACATCCTGCTGAAGCTCATCCAGGCGGCCGACTACGACATCAAGCGCGCCGAGACCGGCATCATCTACATCGACGAGGTCGACAAGATCGCCCGCAAGTCGGAGAACCCGTCGATCACCCGCGACGTGTCCGGCGAGGGCGTGCAGCAGGCGCTGCTGAAGATGCTGGAGGGCACTGTCGCCAACGTGCCGCCGCAGGGCGGGCGCAAGCACCCGCACCAGGAGTTCATCCAGATCGACACCACGAACGTGCTGTTCATCTGCGGTGGCGCGTTCGCCGGGCTCGACCAGATCATCGAGGCCCGCACCGGCTCCGGCGGCACCGGCTTCGGCGCCCGGCTCCGGTCGGTCTCCGAGCGGTCGACGGACGACATCTTCAGCCAGGTCATGCCGGAGGACATGCTGAAGTTCGGGCTGATCCCCGAGTTCATCGGCCGGCTGCCGGTGATCACCAACGTGCGCAGCCTCGACCGCAGCGCCCTGGTGCGGATCCTGACCGAGCCGCGCAACGCGCTGGTCCGGCAGTACCAGCGCCTGTTCGAGCTGGACGGCGTCGAGCTGGAGTTCGAGCCGCCCGCGCTGGAGGCCATCGCCGACCAGGCCATGCTCCGCGGCACCGGTGCCCGCGGCCTGCGGGCGATCATGGAAGAGGTGCTCCTCTCCGTGATGTACGAGGTGCCGAGCAACCCCGACGCCGCCCGGGTGCTGATCACCCGTGAGGTCGTCCTGGAGAACGTCAACCCGACGATCGTGCCGCGCGAGTTCACCGGCCGGCGCCGGCGGGACCGCGAGGAGAAGTCGGCCTGACCGCCGTCGCGACCGCGCCCGGGTCAGCTCGGGCGCGGTCCGCGTGAGCGGGTCCGCCGATCCCACTCGCCCGACGGGGTGACCACCACCATCATCAGGCGCACCGGTTCGTCACCGGCCGTGCGGTAGCCGTGCTCCCGGTCGGCGTGGAACTCGACCGTCTCGCCGGCTCGTACCTCGTGGTCGACGCCGTCGACTGTGACGGTGGCGGCGCCGTCGAGCACGTGCAGGATCTCCCGGGTGCCGTGGGCGTGGTCGGGGGATTGCAACGCCTCCCCGGCTTCCATCCGCCAGTCCCACAGCTCGACCAGATCGGGTTCGCCGAGCCCACTGAGCAGACGAGCCAGGCCACCGTGCGGGCCGCGCCACAGCACCGGCGCCTCGTCCGCAGCGCTGACCCGTACCGTGCTCTGTTCGGCCGGCTCCAGCAGCCGGGCGATGCTGACGCCGAACGCGTCGGCGACCCGGCAGAGCGTGCCGATGCTCGGGTTTGTCCTGGCCCCCTCGATCTGCACCAGCATGCCCTTGCTGACCCCGGACCGGCCGGCCAGTTCCTCGAACGACCAGCCGCGCGCGGCTCGTAGCTCACGTACCTGACGGGCGACCGCTGAGGTCACCGCGCCGACCCGTCCGCTTGCGTCGGTCATCACACTGTCCTTCACGGTCACTATTGTGGTACGACTGCTGAGTGCTACCCATTGTCCTCGCCGCCGTGTCCGCGCTCGCCTTCGGCACCGCCGACTTCGCCGGCGGCAAGGCGTCCCGGCGCGCCGACCCGATCGCCGTGACAGTGGTGTCGCAGATCCTCAGCGTCCCGCTGCTGCTCGTACTCGTCCTCGTGGTGCCCGGCTCGCCGAGCCCGCTCGACCTGGGGTGGGGACTGCTGGCCGGCGTAGCGGGCGCGGGTGGCGTCATGCTGCTCTACCGCGCGCTCGCCACCGGCGTGATGGCTGTCGTCGCCCCGGTCACCGCGATCACCGCGGCGATCGTGCCGATCGTCGCCGGTCTGGTCCTCGCACACTCCCCGGGCGCCGTCGCGCTCGGCGGCGCCGGGCTCGCCGTGGTCGCCATCGGCCTGGTCAGCCTGGGGGAGCGCGGTTCCGCGCGCCGCGTCTCCGGCCGTGTGCTCGGCATGGCGCTGGCCGCCGGGCTGCTCTTCGGCATCTTCTTCGCGCTGCTCGGCCAGGCCGACGAGGCCGCCGGCATGTGGCCGGTTCTGGCGGTACGCGTCAGCTCGATCGCGTTCGGCCTCGCGCTCGCCGTCCGCACCGGCGCACGACTGTGCCTGGGGCGGCGGGTCCTCGGCTGGACCGCGGCGGCCGGCCTGCTCGACTCCGCCGCGAACGCGCTCTTCCTCGCCGCGGCGGGCCGGGGACACCTGAGCGTGGTGGCCGCCATCGCCTCGCTCTACCCGGCGAGCACGGTCCTGCTCGCGCTCGCCGTCGACCGGGAACGACTCCGGCCGGCACAGGTCGCGGGGCTGGGCTTCGCCGCGGCAGCGCTCGTCCTCTCCAGCGTCTGAGCCCTGTCGCAGGCCTGCTTCCGCCCGTACCCTCTCCTCATGCGCGTCGCCGTCTGCCAGCTCAACGCCCGCGACGACCGGGCGGCGAACCTCGCCGCCGCCGAGGCCCTGCTGGTCAGGGCCGCGGCGGCCGGCGCGGATCTCGCCCTGCTTCCGGAGTACGTCGACTACCTCGGTCACGCCGACCGGATGCCGCCGGCCGAGCCGGTCGACGGCACGGTGGGGCGGTTCTTCGCGGAGGCCGCCCGCAGGCTGGGTATGTGGGTGATCGCCGGCTCGTTCCACGAGGCCGGTCCGGACCCGGCGCACACCTGGAACACCTCCCTGGTCTTCGACCGCGAGGGCGTGCTCGCCGCCGCGTACCGGAAGATCCATCTGTACGACGTGGAGATCCCCGGTCGCGTCTCCTACCTGGAGTCGGCAACCGTCGCACCCGGCGAGAAGCCGGTGGTGGTCGACGTCGAGGGCCTCCGGGTGGGCCTGTCCATCTGTTACGACCTGCGGTTCCCGGAGTTGTACCGGCAGCTCGCCACCGACGGCGGCGCCGAGCTGCTCGTCGTGCCGGCGGCGTTCATGATGCACACCGGGCGGGACCACTGGGAGGTGCTGCTGCGGGCCCGGGCGATCGAGAACCAGTGCTTCGTGGCGGCGGCGGGCCAGACAGGCGACCACGACCCGGGCCGGACCTGCTTCGGACGCAGCATGGTGGTCGACCCGTGGGGGACGGTGCTGAGCCAGGTCGCCGACGGTCCGGGGCTGGCCGTCGCCGAGATCGACCTGGAGCGGCTGCGGAAGATCCGCAGCGAGCTGCCCAGCCTCGCCAACCGCCGGCTCTGACCGCGGTCAGCTACCGAACAGCAGGCCCAGCGCGGCGATACCGGCGATCGCCGCTGCCGTGATCAGCAGGGCGGTGGTCATCCGGGAGGGGCCGCGCCGGGCCAGGCGTCTGACCGACAGCAGCAGTACGGCGAGCACGACGGCCCCGATCACCAACTGCCAGAACGGCAGCAGGAGGCCGAGCAGAGCGTCCTCGGCGACGGCCGGGACCGGGGACGGATCATCCATGCCGACCACTCTGGCACAGCGTCGCTGTTGGCGTCCCCCTTCGGCACCGGCCTTCCGCGGGCCGGCGCGCTCGCCCCAATGACGATCATTGATTTGCCTTCCGAGGCGGGTCCGCGTAACTTTCTCTCTGCACGAGGGAGGCCGGGCAAACCGGCCGAGAACGGGCACCAGGCTGGTGGCGGTGACGCCGAGCCAGACTGAGATTCGGGCGGTGCTCGACACTCCGGGACACGGAGTTGCGAATGCGAAGCCGACCGGGTAGAGTTCGGAAGCCGGCAGGGAGCCGGGCGGGTGGTCGCGAGAGCGACGCCGGCCGGTCCGCCGAAACCCACGAGAGCAACGACCACCGGAAACGGTGAGCGTAAGCGTGGGTCTGGTCGAACCAAGTTGATCACCTCGAACACGAGGTTGACGACGGAGGCAAGACCGAGTAGGTTAGAGGGGTTGCCCCAAACGGGGGTTCCGCTGAGGCGGGGCTTCTGGTTGGTGTGTGGTTGTTCTTTGAGAACTCAACAGGGTGCTTGTAAAGCCAGTGCCAATTGTTTTATACCCCGGACTGGTGGCCATTCTTTTGGGAGTGGTTGCTGGTTGGGATTCCT
>NZ_WBKS01000142.1:0-15202 GCF_008868145.1 Micromonospora sp. AMSO1212t | reverse complement strand
GCCGCCGCGTCCCGCCCGGTCCCGCCGGCACGTCCCGTCGCGCCGTCGCGCCCGGCGGTCTCGTCGAACCGGCTGTTCGGGCTGCTCGTCGCCGGTGCCGTGGTGCTGCTGCTCGCCGTGGTCGGCTCGCTGGTGTGGGGCGACGGCTCCGGCACCCCGCCGGCCGCCGCGCCCACCGCCGGCCCGTCGACCGGCGCCGCCGAACCGCCCGTCCCCGAACCCAGCAGCGCCGCCCCGCCGTCGACGGCATCCGAACCGGTGACGCTGCGTCAGCTCGGCGACCGGTTCGGTGAGCTGCTCGACCGGGCCGAGGCGATCGGGCTGGTCGACCGCAAGACGGCTGACGACCTGCGGAAGAAGGCCGCCGAGCTGGAGCGGGGCAAGCCGAAGGACCGGGACAAGCGGGTCGAGGACCTGCGCGAGAAGATCGAGGACGCGGCCGAGGACGACAAGATCGACCCGGTCACCGCCGCAGCGTTGCGGAAGCTGATCGACGGCTACGAGCGGCTGCGCGGCGGCGCCGACGAGGGTTGAGCGTCACCGCAGCGTGGCGGTGACCACCTCGCCGACTCCCGTGCCGGCCCGGACCACCGGCTCGCCGTCCGGCGACCAGATCCCCGAACCGCCGGCGGCCCGCGCGTACCCGCCACCGGTCGAGCCGGCGAAACTCGCCGTCACCACCCACACCCCGTGCGCGGCGGCGACGCGGCGGGCGCGTTCGTCCGGCACCGCCGCGTCCTCGGCCGACTCCAGCACCCCCGCCAGGTAGGCGTCCGCGCCGAGTGCCACCGTCGCCGCCGCGTGCTCCGGCATCCCGGTGTCCTTGCACACCGCCAGGCCCAGCCGCCAGCCGTCCACATCGAGCACCGCCGGCTCCGGGCCCGGTCGCATGTGCCGCGGCTCCGCGCCACCCAGACACATCTTCCGGTACGCGACCCGCACGCCGTCGGCGTCGACCGCGAGCACCCCGATGTGCGGCCCGGGCACCGGCGCCCCGGCCAGCGCCAGCGTCCCGGTGTCGGCGCAGGCCGCACGCAGCGGCGCGAGCCTCGGGTCGGCCGGGTCCAGCGGCGCGGCGGTCAGCTCGTACCCGGTCAGCGACATCTCCGGGAACACCACCACGCGGGCCGAGGCGGCGCGCACCGCGTCGGCGTGCCGGTCGGCGTTGCCCTCGACGTCGAGGGAGCGGGTCAACGGCTGGGCGACGGCGATCCGCAACGGCGTACGCATGGCCTACACGATAATGGTTTCCATGACGCGTGGTCGTCCGCGGCTTCGCCCCGTAACGTTGGTCCGATGATCGGAAACGCACAGCTGCTCGCCGTCCCCCGGGTGAGCACCTCGCGGGCCGCGGAACCGACCGGCGACGGAGTGGCCGGCTGGGTCACCGGCCTGATGGAACGGCTCGGTGGTCCGGGCGCCGGCCTCGCGGTGGCCCTGGAGAACCTGTTCCCGCCCATCCCCAGCGAGGTGATCCTGCCGCTTGCCGGCTTCACCGCGAGCCAGGGCAGGATGAGCCTGGCCGGCGCCATCTTCTGGACCACGCTCGGGTCGATCGTCGGCGCGCTGGCGCTCTACTACATCGGCGCGGCCCTCGGGCGGGACCGGATGCGTGCCCTGGCCGCGCGGCTGCCGCTGATCAAGCTGGAGGACGTGGACCGCACCGAGGCGTGGTTCCTGCGCCACGGCGTCAAGGCGGTGTTCTTCGGCCGGATGATTCCGATCTTCCGCAGTCTCATCTCCATCCCGGCCGGGGTGGAACGGATGCCGGTGCCGGTCTTCCTGCTCTACACCGCGCTGGGCAGCCTGATCTGGAACACCACGTTCGTGCTCGCCGGTTACCTGCTGGGCGAGCAGTGGCACGTGGTCGAGGCGTACGCGGGCACGTTCCAGAAGGTCGTCATCGTGGCCGTGGCGGCCGGTGTCTGCTGGTTCGTGGTCAGCCGGGTCCGCCGCTCCCGCCGCACCGCCGGCGACGTGCCGCAGCAGCCGGAGCCGCAGCTGGAGCCGGAGCCGCAGGCGGCCCCGCAGGGCACCGTCTACCGGGGTGGCTGGTACGGCCGGGCGGAGGACTGAGGGCAGGCTCAGCAGGGCGGGTAGAGCAGGCGGGTGCCGGCGCCGGCGGCCCGGGCGGCGTGGTCGCTGAACCGGCAGCCGAAGTCCGGCGCCGCCACCGCGCGCCGGTCGGTGACCGCGTCACCGGCCGGGCGCTTGCCGGTGCGGACCCAGCGAGCCAGGTCGTCCCACGCGGCGCCGGCCTCGGCCGGGCTGAACTCGCAGTGCTGCGCGGTGCGCACCGCCCGCTGCACCAGCAGCCGGGACCGGCCGTGCCTGGCCACGTCCCGGGCGTACGCCTGCTCCATCCCGAACGGCACGAACAGGTCGCCGAGCCCGTGCAGGCTGAGCACCGGCGCGGTGGGCCGCCCCGCGATCCGGGGCACCTCGGTCAGGCCGGGCGAGAGCCGCTGGCGCAGGTTCTCCGGCGCGACCCGCTGCACCGTGGCGTCGAGGTTCACCGGCTGGTTCGGCGCGTACCGGGTGAACAGGTTCGTGGCGAGCTGACCGGGACGGCGGGCGGGGGAGCCGTCCGCCTCGCTGACGGCGATGCCGAACAGGAAGTCCTTCCACACCGCGAACGCGGAGTCCGCGCCCGGCCGCGGCCCGCCGGAGCGCTCCACTGTGACCGCGCGCAGTTGCTTGCCCAGGTCGTTGGTGGTGTCCGGGCCGCCCGGCGTCAGCCCGGCCAGGCCGAGCGTGACCTGGATCCGGGGCACCGCCGAGGTCAGGTAGTCGGCCGGCGTCGGGTACGCGCGCACCCCGGCCAGCGCCTGCGCGACCAGGTTGTAGTCCAGGAAGAAGTCGAACAGCTCCTGGTCGCCGAGCACCCCGCACATCGGCAGCGCCCCGGCGTAGTAGCCCGGGTACTGCTCCAGCGACCGGCCGATGACGTGGCCGCCCATCGAAACACCGGCGACGAGCACCCGGTGCGGGCGCCGGACGGTACGGCTGAACAGATCGGCCAGGGCGCGGGTGCCGCGTACGCCGGAGCGCACGTCGTAGCCGTTGCGGTCGTACGACGACGACGCCCACGCGTACCCCTGCGCGATCAGGCGCTGCCGCAGCTCGAAGGCGGGCGGCTCCGGCGACAGCTCGGTGCCCTGGCCGCGGTAACCGTGCGCCCACATGACCAGGTCGCCGTTCCAGCGCGCCGGGATCTCGATGATGTACCCGGCGTTCGCGTGCACGCCCTGCCGCACGGTGGTGGCGGCCCCGCCGACGACGAGCGGCGGCAGCGGCGGGTTGACGATGGTGTAGCCGGGCAGCGGGCCGCTGCCGTCGTCACGGCCGCCGGCGGCGGCGGGTGCCGCGCCGGTCAGGCCGAGCGCCAGCGCGAGGACCGTACCGACGGCGAGCAGCCGGCGGCGGACGGGTGAGGGCTGCATCGCTGCTCCCCGGGGACGGGTGCCACCCCGGGACGGGGGTGACGACGCGGGACGGATGCCTACCGGCCGGTAGCGCCCTGAACGTAGGCCGGGCGTCGAAAGCTGTCAATCGCTGACCGACCGCTCCGTCAGCGTCCGTCCCGCCGTCCGCTCACACCAGCCCGTGTGCCAGCATCGCCTCGGCCACCCGCCGGAACCCCTGGATGTTCGCCCCGGCCACGTAGTCGCCGGGCAGCCCGAACTCCTCCGCGGTCGCCCAGCACCTGTCGTGCACGTCCCGCATGATCTCGCGCAGCCGCTGCTCCGACTCGCCGAACGTCCACGTGTCGCGGCTGGCGTTCTGCTGCATCTCCAGCCCGCTCACCGCCACCCCGCCGGCGTTGGCGGCCTTGCCCGGGGCGAACCGCACCCCGGCCCGGCCGAGGATCCGCACCGCCTCCGGCGTGGTGGGCATGTTCGCCCCCTCCACCACCGCGACGCAGCCGCCGGCCACCAGCGCGGCCGCCTCCGCGCCGCCGATCTCGTTCTGCGTGGCGCAGGGCAGCGCCAGGTCGCAGGGCACCTCCCACACGTTGCGGTCCGGGACCGCCACCGCGTTGCGCGCGTGCTCCGCGTACTCGGCCAGCCGGCCCCGGCGCTGCTCCTTCAGCTCGCGCAGCAACGGCAGGTCGATGCCCTTCTCGTCGACCACGTAGCCGCCGGAGTCCGAGCACGCCACCACGGTGCCGCCGAGCTGGTGCACCTTCTCGATCGCGTAGATGGCCACGTTGCCGGAGCCGGACACCACCACCCGCTTGCCCTCCAGGCTGTCACCGGCCTGCCGGAGCATCTCGTCGGCGAAGAACACCGCCCCGTACCCGGTCGCCTCCCGGCGTACCTGCGCGCCCCCGTACGCCAGCCCCTTGCCGGTGAGCACGCCCGCGTCGTACCGGTTGGTGATCCGCTTGTACTGCCCGAACAGGTAGCCGATCTCCCGGCCGCCCACCCCGATGTCACCGGCCGGTACGTCGGTCTGCGGGCCGATGTGCCGGTACAGCTCGGTCATGAAGCTCTGGCAGAACCGCATCACCTCGCGGTCGGAGCGGCCCTTCGGATCGAAGTCGGCGCCGCCCTTGCCGCCGCCGATCGCGAGACCGGTCAGCGCGTTCTTGAAGATCTGCTCGAACCCGAGGAACTTCACGATGCCCAGGTAGACCGACGGGTGGAAGCGCAGGCCGCCCTTGAACGGGCCGAGCGCGCTGTTGAACTCCACCCGGAAGCCGCGGTTCACCCGCACCCGGCCCTGGTCGTCCTCCCACGGCACGCGGAAGATGACCTGCCGCTCCGGCTCGCAGACCCGCTCGACCACCTCGGCGTACTCCGGATGCCGGGCCAGGGCCGGACCGATGCTCTCCAGCACCTCGCGGACCGCCTGGTGGAACTCGGGCTCTCCCGGGTTCCGGGCGACCACGCCGGCGAACACCGACTCGACGGTCTCCGGCATCACGGGCACCTCCTCTCGCCTGGGACGCAGGCCACCTGGCCTGCGTCGCCCCAGGATACGAACGGTCCGTGGGGTGGGGTTCACTGGTCCGCGTGGACGCCACCATCTGGACGACGGCGCGGGACGCGCGCGCCTGGCTCGACGCCGCGAACGGCCGCGGCGACACCGAACTGACCTGTCGCATCCTCAAGATCGGCGAGGAGGCCGGCGAGGTCGCCGCGGCCTGGATCGGCCTGCTCGGGCAGAACCCGCGCAAGGGCGTGACGCACACCCGTGAGGAGGTCGCCGCCGAACTGGCCGACGTGGCGTTCACCGCCCTGGTCGCCATCGAGAGCCTCGGCCTGGACGCGCACGCCGTGCTGACCGCGTGCGCCGACAAGGTGCGTTCGCGTACCGGAGCGGGAATGAACCGGGACGCCGACGCGGACGTATGACCCGGTGGGGACCGGCGAGAGGGGACGACCATGACCGCATCCGAGGACGACCCCGACCTGGCCCGGCCCCGCTGGTCCGGCGGAGCCCGGCTGCTGGCCGCCGCCGCGGTGCTGGTGGTGGTGCTCGGCGTCGTGGCGGTGGCGGTGACGCTGTCCAACCCGGCCCGCCTCGGCGTGGTCTTCTCCGGCGGCGCGCCGGCGTCACCGGTCACCGGGAACGGCGGCTCCGGCGCGGCGGGCGCCGCCGAGGTGGCCGGCGCCGAGACCGTCGCCGCGCCCCGCGGCGACCGGCAGCGCGCCCAGTTCGAGCTGGTCGACGGGCTGACCCGGTTCACGCTGCGGGCCACCGACCTCGGCGACGACCTCTACCGGATCGGCGCGCCGGACGGCTCGGGTGTGACCCCGCGCCCGCAGCTCGTGGGCGACCGGGTCCGGCTGCGGGTGGAGGAGAACGGCCGCCCCGGCCCGTCCGCCGTCGAGGTGGTGCTCAACTCCCGGGTCACCTGGCGGCTGCGGCTGATCGGCGGGGTCAGCGAGCAGCGCCTCGACCTGGGTGAGGCCCGGCTCGCCGGGGTCGACCTGGTCGGCGGCGCGTCGCGTACCCGGCTGCTGCTGCCGCGGCTCGACGGCTCGCTCACCGTCCGGATGACCGGCGGGGTCAGCGAACTCACCGTCACCGTGCCCGGCGGGCCGCCGGCCCGGGTGCGGGTGGCCTCCGGCGCCGGCTCCCTGACCCTGTACGACGAGCGGCGCGGCGGGATCGCCGCCGGGGACCTGGTCAGCTCGCCGGGCTGGGACCGGGCCGCCGACCGGCTCTACCTCGACCTGGTCGGGGGCGCGAACGCGGTGAGCGTCACCGCGGAGTGAGCGTACAGTCGGGCGGTGGACCGCACCGAATCCCTGCCCGCGCAGACGCTCCCGCCGGGCGTCGGCCCGACCGATCCGGGCAGCGTGCTGCTGCCCGGCCACGACGTCCCGCTCGGCCGCTACACCACGGTGCGGCGGCTGCTGCCGCAGCGGCAGCGCCGGATGGTCGGCGCCTGGTGCTTCGTCGACCACTTCGGGCCCGACGACGTGGCCGACCGGCCCGGCATGGAGGTGCCGCCGCATCCGCACACCGGGCTCCAGACCGTCACCTGGCTGCTCGACGGGGAGATCCTGCACCGCGACAGCCTCGGCAACGTGCAGCCCATCCGCCCGGGCCAGCTCAACGTGATGACCTCCGGGCGCGGCATCGCCCACTCCGAGCGCTCCCCGCTGGTGCACCCGCCGCTGATGCACGGCGTGCAGCTGTGGGTGGCGCTGCCCGACCCGGCCCGGGCCGGTGACCCGGACTTCGCCCACCACGCCGGCCTGCCCCGCCTCCGCGACGGCGACCTGGACGTCACGCTGCTCGTCGGCGACCTCGGCGGGGAACGCTCGCCCGCGGTCGTGCACACCCCGCTGGTCGGCGCGCAGATCGAGGTCCGCGGCCCGGCGCCGGCCACGCTGGCGCTGCGTCCGGACTTCGAGTACGGGCTGCTGGCCATGTCCGGCGCCGCCGAGTGCGACGGCACGGCGCTGGCCCCCGGCGCACTGCTCTACCTGGGCCTCGGGCGGAACGCGCTGACCCTGCGCGCCGAGCCGGGCACGCGTCTGCTGCTGCTCGGCGGCACCCCGTTCGAGGAGCCGCTGGTGATGTGGTGGAACTTCGTCGGCCGCTCGCACGAGGAGGTGGTGGCCGCCCGGGAGGACTGGATGGCCGGCCGCCGCTTCGGCGTGGTCGCCGACGACGCGGCGCCACCGCTGCCCGCGCCAGCGCTGCCCACCACCCGGCTCAAGGCCCGCGACCGCGGCGGCGACGTACGCGGCTGACCGCCGTACCCGAATGCCGCGCCGTCGCTGGGGTAGTCGGCGGCATGCCGACAAAGACCGCCCCGCGCGACGTCGCGGACAAGAAGCGGCTAGCCCGCCGGCTCGCCGGAGACGGCCGCGGGTTCGCCGAGTGCTTCGGGTTCCGGGTGACCAACAATCCGGCCCAGTTGTTCCAGGTGCTGTACCTGGCCGTCCTGCTGGCCCGCCGGGGCGACTTCCACCGGGCCGTCGACGCGGCGACAGCGCTGCGCGACGCCGGCTGGGACACCGCGGCCCGGATGGCCCGTTCCCGGCACGAGGACCGGGTACGCGTGCTGCGCGCCGCCGGGCTGCGCGGTGACCTGGCCGGGATCGCCGACACCCTCGGCGACCTGGCCCGCACGGTCGTCGAGACGTACCGGGGTGACCTGCGGCGGCTGCGGACCGCCGCGCATCAGGACCCGGGCGAGGAACGGCGGCTGCTGACCGCGCTGCCCGGAGTGGACGACGAGGTGTGCGACCTGTTCCTGCGCGAGGCGCAGGCGCTGTGGCGCGAGGCGGCACCGGTGGCCGACCGGCGGGCGCTCGCGGCGGCCCGGCGGCTCGGGCTGGGCCGCACCGCCCGCGACCTCGCCGGACTGACCGGCAACGACGGGTCGGAGCAACTGTCGTGGCTGGTCGGAGCGCTGGCGCGAGTGGACCTGGAGCGGCGGTACGCCGAGGTGACCGCCTGAGCGTGTGCGTGCGCCCGGACACACTTCCGCGATTCTCACCCGTTCGGCTGATGCCGCGTCGTATGATGATCGTGGCAGCGATGCCAGCCCGGTTCGGGCGAACATCTCACCGCTGCGCGGTCGCGACCCGGTTCGGGCGTGAACCGCGCAGGACAGGTGCTGCGTGGCGCCCCAGGTCGCGGTTCGTGACCCGGGGCGCTCGCCTGTCCAGGGCGTGCCGACCGCCCACACGGGAGTACGCACGACCGCCCACCCGCGACTGTCGCACGCCGGGCTTGCCTGAGCGCGCGCAGAGGCCGGCGGCCGTGTCGCCCGCCGGCCCGCCGCCGTGCTCAGATGCCGCGCAGGTGCTGCGACACGCGCGGGTGGTCGACCCGGGCCTGCGCCGCGCGCTGCGACGGGCTCACCTCGGGAGCCGCGTCGATGCCGGCCGAGCGGGCCACCTCGGTGCCGTTGGCGTAGTCCACCGGGGGCAGCGCGCGCAGCGCCCGCAACACGTCCGGCGGCGCGCCCTCCCGTTCCGCCTCGCGGATGACGTCGTCCTTGCCGGCCGGGTAGTCCAGCGCGGACAGGTACTCAAGGACATCCGTGTAACTCGCCATGGGTCGGGCTCCTCGTGGCAGTAGTCGCGGTCATGACCGGGCGGCGGTTACCCGTAGCGCCGCCGCTCACGCCCGCAGGCGCGCAAATCCCGCCGCGTAATCGCGCCGGTGAGCGGCGCCGTTTCCGGCGCGCTGTCGCGGGTAGCCGCGGTGGGCGCACCGAAGGGGGTACCACGGATGCACTACCTGACCTTCGTGAGCCGGGTCGCCCGGCTCACCGGCACCAGCGAGGACCGGGCCGCCACGCTCACCGGGGCCACGCTGGAGACGTTCGCCGAGCGGCTGACCGGCGGCGAGGTGCTGGACCTGGCCGCGCAGCTGCCCAGGCCACTGCAGGGGCTGCTCAGTCCGTATCCGCGGGACGAGGCGGCCGAACGCTTCGGCGCGGCGGAGTTCGTCGCCCGGGTCGCCCGGCGGGCGGACTGCGACGAGAACACCGCCCGGGACGCGGTCCGCGCGGTGTTCGTCACGATGCGCGAGGCGATCCGGGGCGGGGAGTTCCAGGAGGTGGTGGTCCAGTTCCCGCGCGACTACCGGGACATGGTGGAACCGGCGCTGGCTCCGGCCGCCGCGAACCGCCGCTGAGCCGGTTCGCGGGCGGTCAGCCGATCACACCGGCGGCGCGCAGCGCGGCGATGCGGCCGGCGTCGATCCCGGCGTCGGCGAGCACCTCGTCGGTGTGCTCGCCCGGCGAGGGCGGAGGACGCCGCACCGAGGTCGGGGTCGCCGAGAAGCGCGGCGCCGGAGCGGGCTGGGTGACGCCGTCCGGCGCCACGAAGACGTCCCGGGCGCGCAGGTGCGGATGCGCCGGCGCCTCGGCCCAGTCGAGCACCGGCGCGGCGCAGGCGTCGGTGCCGGCCAGCAGGTCCGTCCACTCGTCCCGGGTCCGGGTGCGGAACAGCCGCGCCCAGGCTGCCCGCAGCGCCGGCCAGTTCGCCGGGTCGTCCCGGTCCAGCGCGTCGTCGGCGGCGCTGCCGTCCGCCGCGCCGTCCTCGCCGTCGAGCGGGAAGCCGGTGAGGCGGACCAGTTCGGCGTAGAACTGCGGCTCCAGCGCGCCCACCGCGACGTACCGCCCGTCGGCGCACTCGTACGTGTCGTAGAAGGGAGCGCCGCCGTCGAGCAGGTTCACCCCGCGCGGGTCCTGCCACAGGCCGATGCCGCGCAGCGCGTGGATCTGGGTGGCCAGCACCGACACGCCGTCCACGATGGCCGCGTCGACCACCTGGCCGGGCGCGCCGCCACGCACCGCGTACAGCGCCGCGACCACGCCGAGCGCCAGCATCATGCCCCCGCCGCCGTAGTCGCCGAGCAGGTTCAACGGCGGCACCGGGCGTTCCCCGGCCCGGCCCACGCCGTGCAGCGCGCCGGTCAGCGCCAGGTAGTCGATGTCGTGCCCGGCGCGCTGCGCCAGTGGCCCGTCCTGCCCCCAGCCGGTCATCCGCCCGTACACCAGGCGGGGGTTGGCGGTGAGGCAGTCGTCCGGGCCGAGGCCGAGTCGCTCGGTCACCCCGGGCCGGAAGCCCTCGACCAGCGCGTCCGCGCCGGCGACCAGGGCGAGCACCAGGTCACGCCCGTCGGGCTGCTTCAGGTCCACCGCGATCGAGCGGCGGTTGCGGTTCAGCAGGTCGCCGGGAAAGGCGCCGAACCCACCGCCGCCGGGCCGGTCGACGCGCACCACGTCGGCCCCGAGGTCGGCCAGCATCATCGACGCGAACGGACCGGGGCCGATGCCGGCCAGCTCGATCACCCGTACGCCGGTCAGTGGTCCCTGGTTGGTCACCCGCGTCACCCTAGGGGCCGGGGTGACCCGGCGCCATGCCCGCTGCCGCCGTACAGCGGTTGACCAGGGCAATCAACCGTGTCCGACTTGGCGTCAGGTCCGGCGGTGACCTAGCCTTGTCCAGGCGAGGGGAGTACTTCCCACGAATCATTCCGGTCAGTACGGCAAGCCGCCGAGGCGAGCCCCGGGTGGTTGCCCACGAAAACGTGGGTGAAGGAGACCTCGAACATGACACGGTGTTCGAGGAGGCCCCATGCCCGAATTGTCGCCCCTGGCCGCGGGCGGGTTGTCGTCGGTCGGCACGCCCACGTTGTGGGCCGTGACGATCGTCGGTGTGCTCGTCCTGCTGGTGCTCGACTTCCTGGTCACCAGAAAGCCGCACGAGGTCTCGATGCGCGAGGCGCTCGGCTGGTCGGCCTTCTACATCGCCCTGCCGCTGGCCTTCGGCGCGTGGATCTGGTCCCGCTACGGCAGCCAACAGGGCATCGAGTACCTCACCGGTTACCTGGTCGAGAAGTCCCTCTCGGTCGACAACCTGTTCGTCTTCATGCTGCTGCTGGCCGCGTTCGCGGTGCCCGCGGTGCTCGCCCAGCGGGTGCTGCTCTACGGCATCGCGGGCGCACTCGTGCTGCGCGGCGTGTTCATCGCGCTCGGCGCCGCCGCGCTCCAGACGCTCGACTTCGCCTTCCTGCTGTTCGCGCTCATCCTGATCGCCACCGCGGTCAAGCTGCTGCGCGACGCCCTCTCCGGGCACGAGCAGGAGGTCGACATCAACAAGATGCGGTCGGTACGGCTGCTCCGCAAGATCATGCCGGTGGTCGACGACTACCACGGCACCCGGATGACGATCCGGCAGGCCGGCCGGCGGGCGCTCACGCCGTTCGCGCTCGTCGTGGTCGCGGTGCTGGCCACGGACATCGTGTTCGCCGTCGACTCGGTGCCCGCCGTCTACGGGATCACCGAGGACCCGTACCTGGTCTTCGCCACCAACGCCTTCGCGCTGCTGGGCCTGCGGGCACTCTACTTCGTGCTGCACGCCGCGCTGAGCCGGCTCGTACACCTCAGCTACGGCCTGGCCGCCATCCTGGCGTTCATCGGCGTCAAGCTCGGCCTGCACTGGGCGCACGGCATCTGGAAGGGCGTGCCGGAGATCCCGACGCTCGCCTCGCTCGGCGTGATCATCGGTGTCCTGGTGATCGTCACCATCACCAGCCTGCGGGCCACCCGCAACAGCGGCGACGGCAAGCGCACCGTCGTGCACGAGGTGCAGGGCGGAGGTTCCGCCTGACTCGGTGGGAACCCGTGCCCCGGCGCGACCGGCGGTGGTACGACTGACGGGTGGGAATCGTCTCGCCCGGCTTCCAGGGCCGGCCCCGTTCGTCCGCGCCCGACCTGCCGCCGGGGCAGTACCTCACCGAGGACTTCCCGGTGCTCTCCGCCGGCCCGACGCCACGTGTCTCCCTCGACACCTGGGAGTTCGTGCTGACCGGCGAGACCGGCGCGGAGTACCGCTGGTCCTGGGACGAGCTGATGGGCCTGCCGCAGGACACCCCGACGGTGGACCTGCACTGCGTCACCCGCTGGTCCAAGCTCGGCACCACCTGGCAGGGCGTCTCCCTGGACACGCTGCTCGACGGCGTCGACACCGGAGCCCGGTACGCGCTGGCGCACTCCTACGGCGGGTACACCACGAACCTGCCGCTGGACGACCTGCGCGGCGGGCGGGCCTGGGTGGTGCACACGTACGACGGGGGGCCGCTGCCGGCCGAGCACGGCGGCCCGGCGCGGCTGCTCGTACCGCACCTGTACCTGTGGAAGTCGGCGAAGTGGGTGCACGGCATCCGGCTGCTCGCCGACGACCGGCCCGGCTTCTGGGAGACCGCCGGCTACCACGACTACGGCGACCCGTGGCGCGAGCAGCGCTACCAGGGCGACTGAGGTGACGGCGCAGGCGCAGGGCCGCCGCGTCGCGCCGCTGATGTGGCGGGTCGCCCGGCTGGTCGAACGACGGATCGAGACGCCCACCGCGCAGACGCTGGTGCTGGACGTGCCCGGCTGGCCCGGGCAGCTGCCCGGACAGCACGTCGACCTGCGCCTGACCGCCGAGGACGGCTACCAGGCCGCCCGGTCGTACTCGCTCGCCGGCCCCGCCGACGGCGAGCGGATCGAGGTGACGGTGCAGCGGGTGCCCGACGGTGAGGTGTCGCCGTACCTGACCGACACCTACGCCGAGGGCGACCCGCTGGAGGTGCGCGGCCCGGTCGGCGGCTGGTTCGTCTGGCGTACCGACGACACCGCGCCGGTCCTGCTGGTCGGCGGCGGATCCGGCGTGGTGCCGCTGATGGCGATGATCCGCGCACGCCGGGCCGCCGGCAGCCGCACGCCGTTCCGGCTCGTCTACTCGGTGCGCACCCCCGACGACGTCATCTACGCCGACGAGCTGCGCCGCCGCGCCCGCGACGACCAGGGCCTCGACGTCGCGTACGTCTACACCCGGTCCGCGCCCGAGGGCTGGCGCGGCGAGCCGCACCGGATCGGCCTGGCCGACGTGAACAGTCACGGCTGGCCGCCCGACCTGGAGCCGCTCTGTTACGTGTGCGGCCCCACCGGATTCGTGGAGACCGTGGCCGACCTGCTGGTGGGGCTGGGTCACCCGACCCGGCGCGTGCGGACCGAACGGTTCGGCCCGACCGGCTGAGACCCGAGGAGGGCGTATGACCGACCTGTCGTACCTGGACGGCAACATGCTCGACGGGCCGCTACGCGAGTTGTTCGCCGTCGACCTGAGCGCCACCACCGGCCGCTGCGACACCTGCGGGACGACCGGCCCGATGGCCGGGCTACACGTCTACTCGCACGCCCCGGGCCTGGTCGGGCGCTGCCCCGCCTGCTCCGGGGTGATGGTGCGGCTGGTCCGCGCGCCGCAGCGGGCCTGGCTGGACCTGCGCGGCACCACGTACCTCCAGGTGCCCATGCCGGCCGAGCAGGGCTTCCGCGCCGCGCCCTGAGGCCTGCGCCCCGGCCGGGCCGCGCTCTGACGTCTGTGCCGTGGCCGGGCCGCGCCGCCCGCGCCGGCGCAGCCGCCCGACGAGCTGACCCACTGTCACCGGCACCACCGACAGCACGAGCTGACCGTTGCGCGGGTCGACGGTCGCCGCCACCCCGTACAGCCGGGCGCCGTGCCGCAGCAGCCGCGGCCGCCCGGCGGCGAGCCGCGGCGCGCGCACCACGGCGCCGCCGCGCCCGTGCCCGCCGTCCACCTCGGCGCGCACCGGATGGCGTTGCCCGCCGGCGGCCAGGAGCCGGTCGAGCGCGAAGTCCGTGCGGAACGTGCGGCCGGCCGGATCGCCGGCGTCCATCCGGGTGGCGCCCACGACCGGACCGGCCAGCATCCGCATCGGCCCGGCCTCCGTGGCGAACCGAGGGTACGGGCTGCGCGTGGTCACCGTCAGCGTGTGCCCGTCGGCCCAGCTCACGTCGACGGTGTCCAGCCGCGCCAGCCAGTCGGCGCGCACGTCGGTGACGTCGGTCCACCGCGCCGGGGCGCCCGGATAGCCCGCGTGCCAGCGGCCACCGGCGAACACAGTCGCCGGTACGCCCCGGCCGCTGTCCTGCTCGATGACCGCCAGCAGATCGTCGACCCCGCCCGCGGTCACCGCGCCCAGGCGCAGCCGGGCCTCGATGCCGAGCCGGTCCCGCACGCCGTCGGTGACGTGCCGCCGCACCAGCCGCGCGACTGTCGCGTGCACCCGCTCCTGCGCGGCCCGGTCCAGGTGCCGGAAGTCGTCGCCGACCAGGTTCGCCAGTTCCAGCCCGACGTGGCGGCGCAGCACCGCGTCCCGGCGAGCTCCGGCGGGGATCAGGTCGGCCACGTACGCGAACAGCCGCTCCACGCTGACCAGGCGCTGCTCGATCCGGCTGCGGTACGTGATGTTGCGGGCGTCCAGCCGGCGTACCGCGTGGTAGTAGTCGTAGTCGGCGAGCACCGAGATGCGCCGGGCGTGGTAGCAGGCGGCGAGCGTGAACGGCTGGTCGCTGAGCACCGGCATGTCCTCCGGGAACCGCAGCCCGAGCCGGTCCACGAGGTCGCGCCGGAACAGCTTCGTGTTCGCCAGCGACCACGGCAGCGCCGAGTCGAACAGGCTCACGTCGACCGCGTTGCCGCAGGCGAACACGTCCGAGAAGACGTGCCGGCCGTTGACGCCGACCACCTTGCCGAGCACCACGTCCGAGCCGTACCGGTCGGCGGCGGCGACCAGACGTTCCAGGGCCTCCGGGCCGAGCCGGTCGTCCGAGCCGAGGAAGAAGACGTACCGGCCGGTGGCCAGGTCCAGGCCCCGGTTGCAGGGCGCTGCCGGGCCACCGGAGTTGGCCTGGTGGACCACCCGCACCGTGCCGGGATGCTTGGCGGCGTACCGGTCCAGCAGCCGGCCGCTGCCGTCGGTGGACCCGTCGTCCACCGCCACGATCTCCATCCGGTGCGGCCCGATGGTCTGCCGCAGCACGGAGTCGAGGCAGGACCGCAGGTAGCGCAGCGTGTTGTAGACCGGCACGACGACGCTCACGTCGGGGCGGCTCGTCGCGGGTGGGCGTTGCGCGGTCGGTAGGCGGTGGGTCGGTGGGCGGTGCGTCGCCTCCTCGGCTGCCACTGCTGCTCCTTCGCGGTCGCCCCGGACGATCCGGCGCGACCCAGCGTGGTGGAGCGAGCCGTCCGGGTGACGACACCGGCGTGACGGCGAGGTGACCGGCAGGCAGCCGTTGGACATGCACGACAGGGCCCGACCCCTGTGGTGGGGTCGGGCCCTGTCGCGTGCTCTTGCTCTTGCTGTGCAGTCGTGTGTGCGGCGGGGTGGTGGTCAGCTGGTGCTGTAGCCGCGGGTGGCGATCCAGTCG
>NZ_WBKS01000141.1:0-15214 GCF_008868145.1 Micromonospora sp. AMSO1212t | reverse complement strand
TCTTCGTCGGCAGCGTCAGATGTGTATAAGGGACGGGGCTCGGCTTGATGCGGTGGGTGGGGCCGACCTGGGCGGCCACCGCGTCGAGGGTCTTCAGTCCCTCGCCGGTGTTGAACACCACCGTCTCGGCAGCCGGGTCCAGGCGGCCCGACTCCACCAGCTTGCGCAGCACCGCGACCGTCACGCCGCCCGCCGTCTCGGCGAACACCCCGGTGGTACGGGCGAGCAGCCGGATACCCGCACGGATCTCGTCGTCGTCGGCGTAGTCCATCCAGCCACCGGTACGGCGCACCGCCTCCAGCGCGTACAGCCCGGCGGCCGGGTCGCCGATGTTCAGCGACTTGGCGATGCCGGCCGGCTTGACCGGCACGATCGTGTCGGTGTCGCCGTGCAGCGCGGTGGCGATCGGGTTGCAGCCGGCCGACTGGGCGCCGAACACCTTCCAGCCGCCGGCCGGCGCCTCGACCAGCCCGATCTCGACCAGCTCGGCGAACGCCTTGTCGATCTTGGTGAGCAGCTCGCCGCTGGCCATCGGGATGACCACCTGGGCCGGGATCCGCCAGCCGAGCTGCTCGGCCACCTCGTAGCCGAGCGTCTTGGAGCCCTCCGCGTAGTAGGGCCGCACGTTCACGTTGACGAACGCGGTGTCCTCGAACTCGTCGGTCTCCACCAGCTCGCCGCAGAGCCGGTTCACGTCGTCGTACGAGCCGTCGATGGCGACCAGGTCGCCGCCGTAGACCGCTGTGGTGACGACCTTGCCCTGCTCCAGGTCGCCGGGGATGAAGACGATCGACGGCACGCCGGCCCGGGCCGCGTGCGCGGCGACGGAGTTGGCGAGGTTGCCGGTGGAGGCGCAGGCGTAGCGGGTGAAGCCGAGCGCCCCGGCCGCGGTGAGCGCCACCGAGACGACCCGGTCCTTGAACGAGTGGGTGGGGTTCGCGCTGTCGTCCTTGACCCAGAGCGGCGCGGTGAGCCCCAGCTCGGCCGCGAGGTGCGGGGCGGCGACGAGCGGCGTCAGCCCCGGGTCGAGCGTGACCCGGGTGGCCGGGTCCTGACCGGCCGGCAGCAGCGCCGCGTACCGCCAGATGTTGGCCGGACCGGCCTCGATCTGCTCGCGGGTGACGGCGGCCAGCGCGGCGGTGTCGTAGTCGACCTCCAGCGGCCCGAAACACTCGTAACAGGCGTGCTGCGCGGCGAGCGGGTACCGCGCCGAACAGGCACGGCAGACCAGGGCGCGGGCCGGGCTGAGGGTGGTGTCGATACCGGTGGCGACGGGAAGCGTCGACGTCATGTCGAGGATTTCCTCTCATCTTTCCCCGCATCGCCGGGTGCGGCGGGGACGGAATTGGCACCTGCCCGCCGTCGCTCGTCGTCGAGCGTGCGGGTGGTTGCCGGGGCGTCGTCGGGCCGTATCCCTCAGCCCCTCTGGATGAGGTATTCAGTTGTGCCGCCGAGTCTAAGCGCTGCTCACGGCCGCGCCACCTCGGGATCCCACGCTGTGGGCCGGCTCAGCGCCCGACCACCGCGACCGGGTCCACCACCGCGGGCCGGTCCACCACCGCGAGCGGCTCCGGCGCCGCCGTGGCCCGCGCTGCCGAGCGGGTACGGGTGACGAGGTTCGCGGCCACCAGGGCGGCGATGGTCAGTCCGGCGCCCACCAGCTCCACCGCGACCGGCCGGTAACCGCGCAGGATCTGCACCGCGAACGTGGCCACCGGCACCAGGTTCATGAACAGCGCGGCGTCGGCCGGGCCGAGCCGCCGCACGCCGGTGTTCCACGCCAGGACCGCGAGGACGGCGGCGACCAGCACCGCGTACGCGAGCTGGGGAGCGATCGCGACGAGGTCGGCGGCGGCCGGCGCGTGCTGGAGCCCGGTGAGGTCGGCGACGGCGCTGGCGGCGATCATGGCGAGCATGCCCGCGACGGCGGTCAGCGTGGTGTAGCGCAGCGCGGACCACTCCGGGAACCGGCTCGCGCCGTGGGTGTAGAACGCCCAGCCGAGCACGGCGCCGATCATGAGCAGCCCGCCCCAGCCGAACTGGCCCAGTCCGTCGAGCCGGCCGCGAGTGATCACCAGACCGACGCCGACCAGGGCGACGAGCGAGATGCCGAGCAGCGCCGGGCGCGGGCGGACGCCGTCGCGCGCCCAGCGGACGAACTGGGTGACCAGCGGCACGGTGGCCGCGAACAGCGCGATCTGCTGCGGCGCGGCGTGGCCGAGGGCGAGAT
The DNA here is from genome assembly GCF_008868145.1 of Micromonospora sp. AMSO1212t. Classification (NCBI taxonomy): domain Bacteria; kingdom Bacillati; phylum Actinomycetota; class Actinomycetes; order Micromonosporales; family Micromonosporaceae; genus Micromonospora; species Micromonospora sp. AMSO1212t. The sequence goes on along the minus strand of NZ_WBKS01000141.1, from coordinate 12,984 downwards.
TCATCAGCGTGTTGAACCCGGCGAAGCCGAGCGCGCCGAGGAGCACCACCTCGACGCCGCGCCGCTGGGTGGCCAGGGCGGCGACCCCCTCGCGGGCCAGCAGCAGGGCGAGCAGCACGGCGGTGGCGAGCACGTAGCGGGCGGTGGTCAGGTTGAGCGCGTCCACGCGGGTGAGCGCGCTGGCGAGCACCGGGAACATGACGCCCCAGCTGACCGCGGCGAAGATCGGGAGGGTGGCGTGACGGGAACGCATCGCAGCTCCTAAGTTCGAATACCGTCGAACCAACGGCACGACTCTAGGAGCTTGTTCGACGGTTGTCGAACATGGGTTATCGTAGTCACATGGAGCTGCACGAACCCGAGCTGCGCGAGGTGCCGGTCACGGCCGTGCTGGCGGCGCTGGCCGACGACGTCCGGCTCCAGATCGTGCGGGCGCTCGCGCCGGGCGGGGAACACGCCTGCGGCTCGTTCGAGTTCGGCGTCTCCAAGGCCACCCGCAGCCACCACCTCAAGGTGCTGCGCGAGGCCGGCCTGACCCGCACCCGGGTCGCCGGCACCACCCGTTACGTGCGGTTGCGCCGCGAGGAACTGGACCGCCTCTACCCGGGCCTGCTCGATGCGGTCCTCGCCGAGCGCGGCGGAGTGGCATGATCGCCGGATGCGGAGACCGGCGCGCCTGATCGGCGCCCTCACCGGCGTGACGCTGATGGCCGCCTGCGCCCCGACGCAGGGGCCCGCGGACGGGAGGATGCCCGACCCGCCGCCCACGGGCATCGACCCGCTGACCACGGTTCCGCCGCGGCCGGGTGCTCCCACGGCCGACCACACGCCCACCGCCACCTGCTCTCCGGAGGGCATCGCGATCACCGAGAGCGGGGTGAGCGCCGCGATGGGCCTGCGGGCGATGGGCCTGGAACTGGTCAACTGCGGCGACCAGCCGTACGAGCTGCGCGGCTATCCGGCGGTCACGCTCCGGGACGCCGACGGCGACCCGATCAAGGTGCGGATCATCCCGGGCGCCAAGCCGATCACCTCCGGCTTCGACCACCCGCCCACCCGGATCGTGCTGGCCCCCGGCGAGCGGGCCGGCGCGGCGCTGATCTGGCGGAACCTGGTCACCGACCCGACCGTGGTGGCGACCGACGGCAGGGAACTCGACGTCGCGCCGGTGGCCGGCCGGCCGCCGTACCCGGTCGCCCTGGACGGGCCGATCGACCTCGGCAACACCGGCCGGCTGGGCGTCAGCGCGTGGGAGCGCCGGAAGCCCGGCCCGGCCGACGCGCCCACGCCGGCCGACACGCCGCCGCCCACGACTCCGCCGGTCAATCCGCTGTAGAACCAGAGCCCGGCACGGGAGCGCCCCGACCGGGATCTGATTCGGCGGCGAACGCTCAGACCGGGACCGTGGCCGGCGCGGCGGCGGGCTCGGTCGCGGTGGACCGGCGGCGGGCCAGCAGCGCGTCGAGCGCCCAGTTTCCCGGGCCGAGCACCGCGACCAGCAGGAACGACCAGCAGAAGAGCGCGGCCAGCTCGCCGCCGTTCTGCATCGGCATCAGGTGGTCCGGCTGGTGCACCACGAAGTACGCGTACGCCATCGAGCCGGAGGCGAGCAGGGCGGCCGGCCGGGTGAACAGACCGAGGAGCACCAGCGCGCCGCACACGAGCTGGATCAGCGCCGCCCACCAGCCGGGCCAGGTGGCGAACGGCACCGCCCCGCCGGTGGCCGGATTGCCGCCGAAGACGCCGAAGATCGAGGCGGCGCCGTGGCAGAGGAAGAGCACGCCGGTGACGATGCGGAACAGGGACAGCACGGGGGCTTTCAGCTGCGCTGGGATCATGGGAAACCTCCTGGTACGGGTGCCGGACGCCGTCCAGGATGGCGGGACTAGTGATTGATGTTAATCGATTTCTTTGCAGGCGGGACAATTGTGTGGGAACGCTCCCATGATATGGGCCGGATCAATCCGTGGCGACCCCGTCCGGTCACCTCAGCTCGTGACGTCCTTGCGGGTGAAGCGCCAGAAGGCCAGACCCCAGAACAGCGTGGCGTAGACGACCGCCGAGAACGCGCCCTTGACCACGTCGTCGGTCTGCATCGGTGTCGACAGCAACCCCAGCCAGGCGCTGCTGTAGTGGGTCGGCAGCAGGTTCCGCAGCCCGCCCAGCGCGGTGATCTGGTCCAGGATGCTGGACAGGATCCAGAGCAGCACCGCCCCGCCGACCGCTCCGAGCGCGGCGTCGGTGGTCACCGACAGCAGGAACGCCAGTCCGGCCACCACCAGCAGCACGACCGCGAGATAGCCGAGCACGCCGAGCAGCCGCAGCAACCCGTCGGCCGGGGCCAGCTCGGCCGAGACCTGACTGCTCAGCGGCTTCCAGCCGTACCGGAGCGTGCCGGCGAGCAGCGCGGTGCCGGCCAGCAACAGCAGGGCCAGCCCGGAGTACGCGAGCGCGACGATCAGCTTCACCGCGAGCAGCCGGGCCCGGGGCACCGGCACGGCGAGCAGGTAGCGCAGGCTGCCCCAGCTCGCCTCGCTGGCCACCGTGTCGCCGCAGAACAGCGCCACCACCACGACGAGCAGGAACGACGCGGACACCAGGATCGAGAACAGGGTGAAGTTGAGCCCGCCCGAGGTGGCCAGGTCGGCCAGGCTGGAGAACTCGCCCCGCCCGCCGCCGTCGTCGTCCCCGGCGTCGAACTGGAACGCCACCAGGATGATCAGCGGCAGCAGCACCATGAACCCCAGTGCGAGCTGGGTACGCCGGCGCGACGCCTGCCGCCGGAACTCCGCGGCGAACGGGAGCGTGGCCGAGGGCCGGTAACCGGCCGCCGCCCCGCCCGCGCCGGGCCCAGCCGTACCGGACGTGCCGCCGCCAGGCGACGATGCCACAGACGAACCCGCCATCACCGGTCCCCGCTTCCCCGAGAGTTCTCGCCGACCAGGGCGAGGAACGCGTCCTCCAGGCGGCGCCGGGGCACCACCCGGTCCACCCCGATGCCGGCGCGGACCAGTTCGGCCACCACCTCGCTTCGGGCGGTGCCGTTGGTGTCGACCACCAGCCCGCCGTCGACGTCGGGCAGCACCCGTACGCCGCCGAGCCGGTCGAGCACCGCACGCGCCGCGTCCGGGTCGCTCACCTCGAACAGCACGCTCGGCGACTCGCCCACGATCTCCTCCACCGGGCCGGACGCCACGATCCGGCCCTTGTTCACCACCACCGCGTGCGTGCAGGTCTGCTCCACCTCGGCCAGCAGATGGCTGGAGACCAGCACCGCCCGGCCGTCGGTGGCGTAGCGCTGGAGCACGCGGCGCATCTCGGCGATCTGCGGCGGGTCCAGCCCGTCCGTCGGCTCGTCCAGCACCAGCAGCTCGGGCAGGCCGAGCATGGCCTGGGCGATGGCCAGCCGCTGCCGCATGCCGTGGCTGTACTTCTTCGTCCGCCGGTGCACCGAGTCGCCCAGGCCGGCGATCTCCAGCGCCTCGTCGAAGTGCGCGTCCTCCCACGGCCGGCCGGTCGCCCGCCAGTACGCCTTGAGGTTGTCCAGGCCGGACAGGTGCGGCAGGAAGCCCGGACCCTCGACCAGCGCGCCGATCCGGGACAGCACCGGCGAGCCGGGCACCAGCCGGTGACCGAAGACGTAGATCTCCCCGGCGGTGGGCTGGGTCAGCCCCATCAGCACCCGCAACGTGGTGGTCTTGCCCGCGCCGTTGGGCCCGAGCAGGCCGACCACCTGGCCGGGGTGCACCTCGAAGTCCACGTCGGAGACCGCGACGAAACCGTCCGCGTACTCCTTGCGCAGGTTGCGCACGGCGAGCGGGACGCCCGCGTACTCCGGGTGCACGGAGTCGTCCTGGCGGCGGTGCCGGCGGCGGGTGAGCAGCACGACCACGACGAGCCCGGCCACGATCGCGGCGAGCAGGCCGGCCAGCGCCCAGCGCCAGATCGTGGCGGTGGTGGGGATCGGCGTGGCGTCGACGGTGGGCAGCGTCAGCGGCCCGTCCGCGAGCGCCACCGCGTGCACGGCCGGTTCCGCAGGCGAGGCGTACGCCTGGTCCGACGTCGCCACAACGAGCCGCAGCCGGTGCCCGGCCTCGACCCGCCGGACGATCCCCGGCAGCGTCACGGTGACCGGCGTGGCCGCGTCGACGGTGGCCGGCAGGCCGGTCAGGCGCACCGGCGCGACCAGGCCGGAGGGCAGCGTGGCCGCGCCCTGCGGGTCGACGTCGTAGAGCTTCACGAACAGCACCGCCTCGCCGGTCGGTGAGGCGGCCCTGATCCGCACGGTGGGCGCTCCCACCACGTCTACCGGCTCGTCCAGCGGCGCCGACTCGAAGCGGGCGTGCTGACCGGGGATGTCACCGGCGACGCCGTCCAGCAGCGAGCCGAGCGCGCCCGCGAACGGCACCGAGGAGATGGCCGCCGGGTTGCCGTTCGGCGGTACGGCGACCGGCTGGGGCGGGCCGGCGAGCGTCACCTCGCGGCGGCCGTCGCCGGTCAGGCCCGGATAGTCGGCGGTACGGAAGCCGGTCGCGACCAGGCCCCGGTCGAGCGCGTCGAACCCGGCGATCCGGGAGAACGTGAACGTGTCGCCGGGCGCCGCCCCGTCGCCCTTGACGTAGTGGTCGAGCCACTGCGCGGTCAGGAACTTCACCCGGTCGGAGTCGGAGGTGGGTCCGGAGCCGCCGTCGTGGCCGCCGGTGAACCAGGCGACCCGTACCGGCGTGCCGGCCGCCGCGATACCGCGGGCGTTGGCGTCCGCCTCGGCCAGCGGGAAGAGCGTGTCCGCCTCGCCCTGCACCAGCAGCGTCGGCGACTTGATCCGGTCCAGCACGCCGGCCGGCGACGACCGGCGCAGCAGCTCGACCGCCGCCGCGTCCGCCCGGCCGGTGGTGGCGATGCGCAGATACGCGGCGCAGACGTCGGCCGCGAAGCGCCCGCAGGACGGGTCGGCGGCGCCGGCCGGCGCGCGACCGGAACCGGTGCCCGGCCCGGCGCCCGGCTGCGGGCTCGGCGGGCCGGCGGACTCCGGTGCGCCCTCGGGTGCGGCGGCGGTGGCCCCGGAGAGCCCGGCCGGGCCGGATCCGGCGTTCCCGCCGCCGCCGAAGAAGATGCCCGCCCAGCCCTTCTTGAACACGCCGTCGGTGGGCTGCCGGCCGCTGTTCTCCGGCAGGAAGGCCCGGGACAGGTCGTTCCAGGTGATCATCGGGACGATCGCGTCGATCCGCTGGTCCTGCGCGGCCAGCAGCAGGGCCAGGCCGCCGCCGTACGAGCCGCCGACCACACCGACCCGGGGGTCGCCGGCCGCGTCGAGGCGGATGTCCGGCCGCTGCGCGAGCCGGTCGAGCAGCCGCTGCGCGTCCCGCACCTCGTAGTCGGGGTTGTCCAGGTGGATCTGACCGCCGCTGCGCCCGAACCCGCGGGCGGTCCAGGTGAGCACCGCGTACCCGCGGGCGACCAGGTCCTCGGCGTCGGAGCGGACCGAGTCCTTGGTCCCGCCGAAGCCGTGCGCCAGCAGTACCGCCGGCACCCGGTTGGACGAGGAGGCGTCCTCGGGCAGGTAGAGCGTGGTGTCCAGGTCGACCGGCTCGTCGCCGGAGGGCCCGGAGCGCACCGTCACCAACGCCGGCTCGGTCCGGAAGTCCGCGCCCTGCGGCCGGGCCACCCAGACCAGCGCCGCGGCCACGAGGACGACCACCGCCACTGCGGCGACGGTGCGGCGCGGACGGCCGGCCAGGGCGCGCCGGAGCCGCGCGGCGGTTGATCTCATGCGCCACACGGTACGGGCCGACGGCTGAGCATTCGCTGAGATCCGCCGTACGTCTGTCCGGTTGCGCCGATCGTCGCGTAGCGTCCGTCATCCGCCAAAGGTCCAGAGCGTCCCAGCGGGACGTATTCGGATCATGTGAATTCACATCTACGGGCGCAAACCATCGTCGATGTCACTTCTCGGCAACACGATCACACGCTACGTACCATTCGCCCTGACACAGGGTCACCCAAAGTGGACTGACGTGAAGCCGACTCATCGGCCGAGGTCCCACCCGCGTCCGGTTCGGCTACTTTTCCGGTCCGGTGCACGGGACTGCGTACGGCGACCTCCCGGGGCACCGATCGCCCCGCCGTCGCCGGAGGAGACACACCATGACAGTCCCCGCGTCGCGGGTCCGTCGGCGGCCCGCCGTACCGGGCCGTACGCTCGCCCTGGTGCTGGTGCTGGCGTTGCTGGCCCCGCTCGGGCTGATCTTCGTCCAGGCCGAACGCGACTTCGCCGACGACCACGACCTGGCGAGCCGGGAACGGCTCGGCGTCCGCTACCTGCGCGCCCTCGGGCCGATCACCGACGCGCTGGTGGAGGCTCAGGCCATCGCCGTCGCCGAAGGGGCCGTCTCCCGGGCCTCGCTCGCCGCCGCCATCGAGCGCGTCGCGGAGGTGGACAACGCCGTCGGCGACGAGCTGCGCACGCACGAACGCTGGGCCGGTCTGCGGGCCAAGCTGGAGTCGCTGCCGGACCGCGGGATCGGTGACCCCGAGGCCGCGTACCGGGCCTACGGCGAGGCGTCCGACCTGCTCCTGGCCCTCTACCGCAAGGTTCGGGAGAGTTCCGGACTGATCCGCGACCCCCGCTCCGACTCGTTCTTCCTCCAGGACGGCATCGGCGGGGACCTGCCCACCGCGACGGTGCTGGCCGGCCGCCTCGTCGACCTGGCCCGGCTGTCCGCCAAGCGCCCCGCCGCCGAGCGCGCGCGGGTGGGCGCGGAGCTGGCCGAGCTGCGCGTGTCCGCGCTCGGTCCCGCCACCGACCTGGTCGCCGACCTGCGGTCGGCGGTCGACAGCTCGGAGAGCACCGACCTGGGCGCCAACGTGCTCACCCCGCTGGACACGTACCAGCGCTCACTGGAGACGTTCGCCGTCTACTCGGCCCCCGGCGCCGGCCGGGCCGCGCCGGGCACCGACCAGCTCACCCGCGCCGGGATCAGCGCGCAGAACGCCGCCAAGCAGCTCCGCACGGTCATCCTCGACCAGCTCGACGCGCTGCTGCGGGAACGGCTCGACGCCCTGGAGCGGGACCGGCTGCTGGGGCGGATCGCCGCCGGTGCGGCGTTGGCGCTGATCGCCGGGATCGTCGCGCTGCACGTCGCAGCGCTGCGCCGGGACCGGTCCCGGGCCACCCCGGCGCGCCGGGAACCGGCCGAGGCCGCGTCGCCGCCCACTGTCCACCCGGAACCACCGCTCACCGCGCCCGGGGCCGACCGCCAGCCGGTCGCGGTGGGGCACGGTGGCGACGCCGACCGGTGGAGGCCGTTCGATGCTGCTCGGTAGGTTACGCATCCGGGGCAAGCTCGCCCTGCTGGTGATCATTCCGCTGCTCAGCATGGTCGGGCTCGCCGTACCGGTCGTCATCGACCGGGTGACCGCCGCCCGGCAGGCCGCCGACACCGCCGAGACCGTCCGCGTCGCCAGCCGGGTCGGCAGCCTGGTCCAGGACCTCCAGCAGGAACGCCTGCTCTCGGTCGGGCTGCTGCTCGGGCGGGTGAGCCGTACCGAGCTGATCCAGAAATCGGCCACCGTCGACGACCGGGTCGCCGACCTGCGCGCCGAGCCGCTGCCCGCGGCCGTCCGCGAGAGCCTCGACGGGGTACGCCGGCTGGAGGACGTCCGCAACGCCACGCTCGGCGGCCGGGCCACGCCGCAGCAGATCCTGACCGTTTTCGGCGAGGTCGACACCGCCCTGATCGACGCGCTGCGGCTGCCCTTCCGGGTGGACACCGACACCGCGGCCGGACGACAGGTGCTCGCCCTGGACTCGCTGCTGCGCGTCGACGAGGCACTGAGCTCGTGCACCACGCAGATCGTGCTGGTGAAGGCGACAGGCGACCCGCAGGTGGCCCGGTCCTTCGTGGCCTGCATGGCGGGGCTCAACGTCGACAACCGGCGGTTCCGCAAGCTGATCACGCCCGAGCAGCTGAAGGTGGCCGAGCTGGACGACGCGGCGGTGGCCGCCCGGACCAGCCCGACGTTCCTGGTGGACAGCCTCCGGGATCCGGACAAGGCGATCGCGCCGGTGCCGCTGGACGTGCTGTTCCCGTCGGCCCGGTCGATGATCACGCTGGGCCAGTTCGTGGAGAAGAAGGTCGTCGCGGACGTCATCGCGGAGACCCGCGCCCGGGAACGGGAGGCCCTGACGGCAGCCTGGCTGGTCAGCCTGACGGCGGCGGCGATCCTGCTCGTCGTGGTGCTGCTGAGCATGACTGTGGCGCGTACGGTGGCCCGGCCGCTGAGCCGGCTCACCCGCTCCGCCGAGCGGGTCGCCCGGGTCACCGAGGCCGAGCTGACCCGGGTCGCCGACGACGAGTCCGAGACCGTCCCCCCGGTACGCCTCGACCCGGTGGAGATCAGCGCCCGGGACGAGATCGGCGACCTGGCCCGCGCGTTCGACCGGGTGCAGCACACCGCCGCCCGGCTGGTCGAACGGCAGGTCGCCGGGCGGCGCAACGTGGCGCAGATGTTCGGCCACGTCGGCCGGCGTACGCAGAACCTCGTCGGCCGCCAGATCGCGCTCATCGACCGGCTGGAACGGCAGGAGACCGACGCGGGCCGCCTGGAGCACCTCTACCGGCTGGACCACATCTCCAGCCGGTTGCGCCGCAACGCGGGCAGCCTGGTGGTGCTCTCCGGCGCCACCGGCTCGGACGGCCACGTGGCGCCGGTCCCGCTGGCCGACGTGGTCCGGCTCGCGCTCGGCGAGATCGAGGACTACACCCGCGTCGACGTGGAGGTCCCGCCCGGTGTGGCGGCGTCCCCCGCCATCGCCGGCGACCTCGTGCTGACGCTCGCCGAGCTGATGGAGAACGCCACCTCGTTCTCGCCGCCGCACACCCGTGTGGTGGTGACCGGTGAGCTGACCGACGGCGGGGCACGACTGGTCGTGGTCGACCACGGCATCGGCCTGACCGAGGACCGGATGGTCGAGGAGAACGCCCGGTTCACCCGGCGGGAACGCCTCGACCTCGCCCCGACCGAGGTGCTCGGCCTGTTCGTGGTCGGCCGGCTGGCCCGGCGGCACGGCTGGAGCGTCCGGCTGAGCCACACCCCCGGCGGCGGCGTCACCGCCGCCCTGGAGATCCCGGGCGCCTCGCTCGTGATCCGCCGTCCCGAGCCGGTCGGCGTCAGCGCCGGCCGGGCCGCGGTGCCCGGCGCCCGCGAGCCGGAGCCACCGGCCGTCGAGGCGCCGGCCGGCTTCGACGCCGAGTTGCTGACCCGGGCCACACGCAGCATGTCCAGCGGCGACCCGTGGAACGCCTTCGGCAGCCAGGCCGACACCGCGGAGGCGGACGAGGACGCCGGTCCGGCCACCGGCGGTCCGCCGCCGGTCTGGCCGCCGTCGGCCGTACCGCCGGCCCTCCGGCCGTCCGGACCGGCGGCGCGTCCCGGGCACGTCTCCCCGCCGACACCGGTCGTCGGCCCGGCCCAGGCCGCTCCCCCGGCCGCCGGTCCGGCGGCCGGCCCGACCCTGACGCCGCCGGCCACCCGCCCGGCGCCGCCGCCCGCCGGTCCCGGGCTCGCCCCGCAGCACGGTCCCGGGCTCGCGCCACAGCACGGTCCCGGGCTCGCGCCACAGCACCGCCCGGCGATCGCGCCGCAGCACGGTCCGGGGCTCGTGCCGCCGCCCGGTACCGCCCGCCCGACGGCTCCGGCCGCGCCACCCACGGCCGTGCCGGCGCCGACCGGACCGAACCCGGTCGGGCCGCCCGCCGGCCGGCCCGGTACCCGGTCGCCGATCCGGCAGCGGGTGCCGGGCGCGAACCTGCCGGCCGCCCCGCCGGTGGCCGGACCGGCCGGTCCGGCCACCGGCGGGCCGCTGATCGGCGTACCGGCGGACCCGTCGAGCGTCCGGGCCCTGGTCGAGGCGTTCCAGGACGGGGTACGGCGGGCCGAGGACGACGTCGACCACGCGCCTCCGGCTGCGGAACGGCCCCGGCTCAGCCGCCGGGTGCCCGGCGCGAACCTGTCCGTCTCCCCGGCGCAGTCCGTGCCCACCAGCTCCGACCCCGGCGACCCCGTCGAGGTCCGCAACCGGATCAGCGAGTTCGAGGCGGGCGTCGCCCGTGCTCTGCGCGAAGTCAGTACCGACCGCCGCTACGAAGAGGACCCATCACGGTGACCAGCCCCTTCCTCCACGAGAACGTCGAACAGAGCACCACCGGCGACCTCAGTCCCGAGGCACGCACCTTCAACTGGCTGCTCGACTCCTTCACCTCCAGCACCGCCGGGGTGATGGAGGCGATCGCGGTCTCCTCGGACGGGCTGCTGATGGCCATGTCCGCGATCAAGGACCGGTCCAACGCGGAACGACTCGCGGCCGTGGTCTCCGGCATGACCAGCCTCGCCGGGGGCGCGGCGAGCTGGTACGCGCTCGGCGCGCTCAACCGGGTTATCGTCGACATGGCCGAGGGTTACCTGCTGATCAGCGCGATCAGCAGCGGCTCGGTGCTCGGCGTCGTCGCCGACCGCACGGCCAACCTGGGCACCGTGGCGTACGAGATGACGCTGTTCGCCGGCCGCGCCGGCGGCGCCCTGAGTCCGCGCCTGATCGCCGAGCTGAAGAACGCCGTACAGCAATGATCCCAGGGGCCGCCGGCGCGGACCCGGAGCCGGAACCCGGCGTCCGGATCCGCCCCTTCCTGCACGCGTCCGCTCCGGTTCCGGAGCCGGACGCGGGCGACGGGGAGCCGACCGGCCCACGCCCCTTCGTGCTGACCTCCGGACGGGTGGACGGCGACCCGGCGATCGGCCTGGAGACCCAGGTCACCGCTAATCCGGGCAGCACATCGTGGGCGGTGACCGCCCGGTTGGCCCCGGAGCTGGCGGCGATCGTCGCGATCTGCGCCGAGCCCGTCTCGGTGGCCGAGATCTCCGCCCGGACCCGGATGCACTTCGGGGTGACCCGGGTGCTGGTCGGCGACCTCCGGGCCGCCGGCCATCTCGACGTGCACGTCGCGGACGTCGACGACGCCCTCGATCCCGACATCATCCTGCGAGTGATTGATGGACTTCGTGCGATCTCCTGAATGGCCGGCGGCCGCCACGGGCGGGCCGTCCGCCAACAGCGCCCCGAGCCGCTACGGCGGCCCGGCGCCGCTGATCGGCCGGGCCACGCCGCCCCCGCCCACGCCGCCGCTGCCGTACCTGCCGCCGGGTGTGCCGCCGTCCGAGCCGGCCCCGATCGTCAGCCGGGTGCCGGCGCCCCGGCCGCCGATCCCGGTCAAGATCCTCATCGCCGGCGGGTTCGGGGTCGGCAAGACCACCACTGTCGGCGCGATCTCCGAGATCGCTCCGCTGACCACCGAGGCGGAGATGACCACCGCCGGCATCGGCATCGACGACCCGGGCGGGGTCGCCGGCAAGACCACCACCACCGTCGCCATGGACTTCGGCTGCGTGACCATCGACCGCAGCCTGAAGCTCTACCTCTTCGGTACGCCCGGACAGGCGCGCTTCGGGTTCATGTGGGACGACCTGGCCCGGGGTGCGCTCGGCGCGCTGGTGGTGGTGGACAGCGCCCGGCTCGACGACTGCTACCCGGCGATCGACTTCTTCGAGCGGTCCGGGCTGCCGTTCGCGGTCGGCGTCAACGCCTTCGACGGCCGGCTGGCCCTGGACCTGCCGTCGATCCGCTGGGCGCTGGCGATCGGTGAGCACGTGCCGCTGGTGCAGTTCGACGCCCGGGACCGCCTCTCGGTACGGGACGCCCTGCTCGTCGTCCTGGACCGCGCGCTGGACCGGGCCACCCGATCCCGGGCAGGCTGAACCGGCAGTCGTTTCGATCCGTTGTCTGGCGAAGGGGTGGACGCCATGAGAGGTGATCTGGACGAGACACTGGCCCGGATGGCACGGCGCGAGGAGGCGCTGCGCCGCCGGGCGCCGATGCCCGGTGAGCCGGCCGGGGCGACCGAGCGGGACGTACCCGTGGAGGCGGCGGACGAGGCGGGCGACGGGCGGGCGGGGCACGGCGCGTACCGGCTGCGCGGTGGCGAGGCGCCGGTGCGGCGTGACCCGGTCGAGGAGGTCGCCGAGGCGGTCCGCCGGGTGGTGGCGGAGCACCCCGGGCTCGCCGTGACGCTGCGCGTGGAGCTGGGCGAGCAGGCGTACCCGCTGCGGGTCTCCTGGTCCGGCGCGGCGGTGACGGTGGGCCCGGCGACGCCGCCCGCGCCGCCGCCGGCGTGGCCCATGTCGGTGAAGACGGTGCCCGCGCCCGGCCACGACCCGCTGGAGTCCGACCCGGCGGCCCGGCTGGCCGAGATGATCCGGCGCGACCCCTCGCTGCTGGACGACCCGGGTCCGCGCTGACCCGGCACCCGATGATCGGGGCGGCTACTGTCGGCGGGTGGCCGAACCCGACCTGACCCTGACCGCGACGCTGCGGCCGGCCGCGCTCGACGCCCGCCGCGGCGTGGTGCGCCTGCATCCCGAGGTGCTCACCGCGTTGGCGCTGCGCCCCGGCGACCCGGTACGCCTGACCGGCCGCCGGGTCACCGCCGGCATCGCGGCCGCCGCCGAGCCGAGCACCAGCGGCGCCCTGCTGCACGCCGACGACCTGCTGCTGGGCAACCTCGGCCTGCGGGCCGGCGGCCAGGTCACGGTGAGCCCGCTGCCCGCGACCCCGGCACGCCGGCTCACCCTGTCCGGCCCGGCGGCGGTGGTCGCCGCCGTCCCGCCGGAGATGCTGCGGCTCGCACTGCTGGGCAAGGTGGTCACCGGCGGCGACGACGTCTCGCTGCTCCCGCAGGACGTGCTGCCGGACGCCGCGGTGCGCGGCCTGATCGAGGCCGCGCGGCGCAGTCTGGCCAGTTCCGTCGGGTACGCCTGGACGAGCACGCTGCTCAGCGTCGTGTCGGCCGAACCGGCGGTCGGCGCGCTCGTCACCATGGACACGGTCGTGGGCTGGGAACACGGCCCCGCCACCCGCGGCTCCGGCCCGGC
>NZ_WBKS01000140.1:0-15315 GCF_008868145.1 Micromonospora sp. AMSO1212t | reverse complement strand
CTGACGGTCACCCCCGACGGCGCCGATCTCCAGGGCCGCCCAGACCGCGCCGTCGGGGGTGACCGTCAGGCCGTGGGGTTCGGACGCCGGGGTCGGCAGGTCGTGGGCGGTGATGTGGCCGTCGGGGTCGACGTGCCCGATGCGGTTGGCGCCCCACTCGGTGAACCAGCAGCCGCCCGCCGGGTCCGCGACGATGGCGTGCGGACGGGCCGCCCGGTCCGGCAACGGGATCTCGTCGATCCGCCCGTCCGGCGTGATCCGGCCGAGCTGCCCGGCGACGATCTCGACGAACCAGAGCGCGCCGTCGCCGCCCCGGGCGATGCCGACCGGTCCGGCCGCCTCGGTGGGCAGCGGATGCACCGTCACCGACCCGTCCAAGCCGACCCGGGCGATCGCGTTCGCCTGGTTGAGCGTGAGCCAGAGCGCGTCGTCCGGCCCGGCCGCCAGCATCGACGGGAAGCCCTTCTCGACCGGCAGCGGGAAGGACGTGACCTCCCCGTCGACGCCCACCCGGCCGACCGTGTCGTCGTTCATGCCGGCGTACCAGAGCGCGCCGTCCGCACCCACCGCCAGCCCGCACGGGCCGCAGCCGGGCGGCAACGCCACCGAGCTGGTCTCGCCGTCGACGGTGATCCGGCCGAGCCGGTCGTCGCCCGAGCGGGTGTACCAGAGCGCGCCGTCGGGGCCGCCGGCGATGATCAGCGGACGGCTGCCGGGCGGGTCGTCGCGGTAGGTCCGTACCTCACCGTCGAGGCCGAGCCGGGCGACGCCGCCGGAGCCGGCCAGCGTCAGCCAGAGGGCGCCGTCGGGCCCGACCGTGATCGAGTACGGCCCGGAGCCCGGCCCGGTGAGCGGGATCTCGCGGATGACGGGCTGTGTCATCGAGTGGCCTTTCCTCGGTTTTCGCCCAGCCTTGCGGGCGCTCCGACACCCCGGCAACACGAATAAAAAGGGCCTTCCGGGCGGGATTGCCAGCTCGCTGACAGGTTCACCACGGGTTGCCCCCAGTTCCGGCGACCACTGTCGGTGACGTCATCGCACCACCACCGAACAGGAGAATCGCATGATCCGCACGATGTCGAAGAAGCACCTGCTGGTCGGCCTGGCCGCCGCCGGTGTGCTCGGCGTCGGGATCGCCGCCCCGACGGTGGCGCTCGCCGACGACAAGAGCCCGAACCCGTCTTCGAGCGCCAGCAGCAGCACCGACCAGGGTGACGACCGCCGCCAGAAGCACGCCGACCGGCAGGCCGAGTTCGCCGAGGCGCTCGCCGGGGAGCTGGGCGTCTCGACCGACAAGGTCACCGCGGCGCTGGAGAAGCTGCACGAGCAGCGGCAGGGCGACCGCCCGGAGCGGCCGGAGCGGCCGTCGACCGAGGACCGGCAGGCCGCGCTGAAGGAGCGGCTGGACCAGGCCGTCACCGACGGCAAGCTCACCCGGGAGCAGGCCGACGCGGTGCTGAAGGCCGCCGAGGCGGGCGTGTTCCCCGGCCCCGGCAAGGGTGGCCACGACGGCAAGCCCGGCCACCACGGCAAGGGCGGCGACAAGGCCGACAAGGGCGCCGAGGCCGAGCAGGAGGGCCAGGGCGGCAAGTGACGTGGTGGCCCCGCCGCCCCTCACCGGCCGTTCCCTCCTCCTGGCCGGAGCTGAGCGGGGCCACCCCCGGTGGCGGTGCCCGAACGGGCACCGCCACCGCGCCGTTCCCGGTGCGGTCGTCGCAGTCCCGGCGACGACCGCACCCGACACACCGTCAGCCCTCGGCGGGCGGGGTGAAGACGCCGAACAGGTTGCCCGACGGGTCACGCAGCGTGGCGCGCACCAGGCCGGCCGGCGTGGTCACCGGCGCGGTCAGTACGACGCCGCCGGCCTCCTCGGCCCGGCGGCAGGTCTCCGCCACGTCGCCCACCTGGGCGTAGAAGGTCGCGTAGTTGCCGTCGTCGGTGCCCCGGATCGCGCCGCCGATCCCCGGCTCACCGCCGGCCGCCGTCTGCCGGTACGACCCACCCGGGCCGCCCTGCTCGAAACTCCAGCCGAACAGCTCGGAGTAGAACCGCTGCGCCTCGTCCGGGCGGTCGGAGCCGATCTCGAACCAGGTCACGGGCGTGCTGGACATGCTTCCTCCTGGGATTCGCGCCGGCGGTCGGCCGGCGTCGTCAGGATTCAGCGTGCTGCCGGGTCACGACAGCGTCCTGTCGGTGTTTCCACCCGGATCAGACCAGGGTGAGCGGGCGCACCCGGTCGACGGGCACGTCGAGGTCGCCGGGACGCAGCTCCCGGGTCACCGGCTCGGCCAGCGGGTGCACCGACACGATCCGGTCGGTGCGGAAACAGCGCAGACCGTCGCGCAGACGGCACCAGGCGACCAGGTACCAGTGCACCGAGTTGCCCAGGTAGGCAAGCGGCTCCACGTCGCGCGCCGAATCGGCGCCGCCGCGGTCGGCGTACCGCAGGCGCAGCACCCGCCCGGCGGCGACCGCGTCGGCGACGGCGGCCGGGACGGGCGTGCCCGGCCCGTCGCCGACCAGGTGCACCCGGCCGGCGAGCCGGTGCGCCTCGGCCGCCGCTTCGGGAGGCATCACCGCGACCAGCTTGCGCAGCGCGGCGCCGGCCGCCGGGGCGAACGGGGAACCGCCGAGCCGGTGCAGCGCGACGGCCATCGCCACCGCCTCGGCCGGGGTCAGGTTGACCGGCGGCAACGTGCGCGCCCGGTCGACCACGTAGCCGCCGGTGCGGCCCGGCTCGGCCCAGATCGGCACCCCGGCGCCCTGCAACGAGGAGATGTCGCGCTCGACGGTGCGGGTGCTCACCTCGAAGCGGCGGGCCAGCCAGGTCGCGCTGCGCGGGCGCGGCGAGACCGCCCGCAGCTCTTCGACCAGGGCGTAGAGGCGGTCGGTGCGGTTCACCCCCGGACGCTAACCCGGGGGTACGACACCCCTCAGGCGATGCAGGCGCAGACGATCAGCGCGGCGCCGAAGTGCGTGGCGGCGCTGACCCGGGCCGCCGGGTGCGGCTCGTCGGCGGCGATGACGTCGCCCAGCCGGCCCGGGGTGAGCAGGTCCAGCACCAGGAACGCGAGCGCCATCACCAGCAGGCCGACAAGCCCGAACACCACTGTGGACGCGAGCCCCTTGGCGAACGAGCTGTAGCTGGTCAGCACGGCGGTGAAGACGATGCCGGCGATACCGAGCTGGTTGGCGGCGAGCAGCAGCGCGGCGTTGCCGTTGCGGCGTACCCAGATCAGCTCCCGCAGCTTGCCCGGGGTGAGCAGGTCGACGAGCAGGAAGCCGGCGGCCATCAGCGCCACCCCGACGATCCCGAACACGATGCTCTGCCACGCCCCGTCGAGCAGATCTCCCAGCACCAACGCCTCCCCGGCTCACGCCGCCCGGCGGAGGTGCCGGGACGGTGCCGCAGACGATAGCGGCACCACGCCAGCGTGATCTAGAGAGAGAGGTAGCGCTGCCGCTCGTACGGGGTGACCTCGCGGCGGTACTGCTCCCACTCGGAGCGCTTGTTGCGCAGGAAGAAGTCGAAGACGTGCTCGCCGAGCACCTCGGCCACCAGCTCGGAACCGGCCATCACGTCGATCGCCTCGGCCAGGTTCTCCGGCAGCGCCTCGTACCCCATGGCGCGGCGCTCGGCGCTGCTCAGCGACCAGACGTCGTCCTCGGCGCCCGGGGGCAGCTCGTAGCCCTCCTCGATGCCCTTGAGGCCGGCGCCG
This sequence comes from Micromonospora sp. AMSO1212t, assembly GCF_008868145.1. Lineage (NCBI taxonomy): Bacteria > Bacillati > Actinomycetota > Actinomycetes > Micromonosporales > Micromonosporaceae > Micromonospora > Micromonospora sp. AMSO1212t. The sequence goes on along the minus strand of NZ_WBKS01000140.1, from coordinate 11,596 downwards.
AGCATCACCGCGAACGCCAGGTAGGGGTTGGTCGCGGAGTCCAGCGAGCGGACCTCGACCCGGGCCGAGTTCGGCTTGCCGTACGCGGGCACCCGCACCAGCGCGGACCGGTTCAGGTGGCCCCAGCAGACGTACGCCGGGCTCTCGGTGATGCGGTCCGGCAGCGCCTGCGGGAACAGCCGCTTGTACGAGTTGACCCACTGGTTGGTGACGGCGGTGTACTCCCGGGCGTGGGTGAGCAGCCCGGCGATGAACGACTTCGCGACCTTGGACAGCTTCATCGGGTCGCCGGCGTCGTGGAACGCGTTGCGCTCCCCCTCGAACAGCGACAGGTGGGTGTGCATGCCGTTGCCGGGCTGGTCGGTGAACGGCTTCGGCATGAAGCTGGCCTGCACGCCGGTGGAGAGCGCCACCTCCTTCACCACGTGCCGGAAGGTCATGATGTTGTCGGCGGTGGTGAGCGCGTCGGCGTAGCGCAGGTCGATCTCCTGCTGGCCGGGGGCGACCTCGTGGTGGCTGTACTCCACCGAGATGCCGATCCGCTCCAGCGCCAGCACGGCCTGGCGGCGGAAGTCCCGCGCCACGGCGTGCGTGGTGTGCTCGAAGTAGCCGCCGGTGTCCACCGGGACCGGCACGGAGCCGTCCTGCGGGCCGTTCTCCAGCAGGAAGAACTCGATCTCGGGGTGGGTGTAGAAGGTGAAGCCCTTGTCGGCGGCCCGGGAGAGCATGCGGCGCAGCACGTGCCGCGGGTCGGCCCAGGACGGGCTGCCGTCGGGCAGCGAGATGTCGCAGAACATCCGGGCGCTCTCGCCGCTGACCCCGCCCTCGAACGGGAAGACCTGGAACGTCGTCGGGTCCGGCATGGCCACCATGTCCGACTCGAAGACCCGGGCGAAGCCCTCGATCGCGGAGCCGTCGAAACCGATGCCCTCGTCGAAGGCCGCCTCCAGTTCCGCGGGGGCCACCGAGACGCTCTTGAGCGTGCCGAGCACATCGGTGAACCACAGCCGGACGAAACGGATGTCCCGCTCTTCCAGCGTACGGAGGACGAACTCCTGCTGACGGTCCACTTCCACCCCTCGTGACACGTACATCCGCACCGGTCGGGCCGGCCCGGCCTGACCGCCCAGTCTCCACCGGGCTCGTTACGCCGACGTTACGCCCTCCCCGGCCGGCCGTCCCGCCGTGTCCACGGGGCTGGGACACGCGGGGCCGCGGTGCCCGTATGCCGCAACCGGTCGGATTCGGCCGGGACGCCTGGGGGAAGATGGGGACATGCCCACCCTGCGTCTCGCCCTGTGCCAGGTCAACCCGACGGTAGGCGACCTCGCCGGCAACGCCGGTCTGGTCCGCGCGTGGACCCGTCGGGCCGCCGACGCCGGCGCCCAGCTCGTCCTGTTCCCCGAGCTGATGCTCACCGGTTACCCGGTCGAGGACCTGGTGTTCCGCCGCTCGTTCGTCGCCGCGTCCCGCGCCGCGCTGCGCCGGCTCGCCGCCGACCTGGCCGCCGACGGTCTCGGTGACCTGCCGGTCCTGGTCGGCTACCTGGACGCGGACGGCCCCCCGCAGGTCAGCTCCGACGCGGAGCCGGGCCGGGGCGCCCGCAACGCGGCGGCGGTGCTGCACCGGGGCGAGGTGGTGGCCACCTACTTCAAGCACCACCTGCCCAACTACGGCGTCTTCGACGAGGACCGCTACTTCGTCCCCGGCGACACGCTCACGGTGGTGCGTGTGGGCGGTGTCGACGTGGCGCTGACCATCTGCGAGGACCTGTGGCAGGCCGGCGGCCCGTTCGCGGTGGCCCGCCAGGCCGGCGTCGGGCTGGTGCTGAGCATCAACGGCTCGCCGTACGAGCTGGACAAGGACGACGTGCGGCTGCCGCTGGTGCGCCGGCGCGCCGCCGAGGCCGGGGCCGCCGTCGCGTACGTGAACATGGTCGGCGGCCAGGACGAGCTGGTCTACGACGGCGACTCGATGATCGTCGCCGCGGACGGCACGTTGCTGACCCGGGCGCCGCAGTTCGTCGAGCACCTGCTGGTGCACGACCTGGAGCTGCCGGCGGCGGCCGGGGCGCCGGGCGGGGCCGGCGCGCTGACCGACGGGATGCGCGTGGCCCGCCACGAGATCCCGGCGATCCCGGCCGCGCCGGCCGGCCCGGCAGTCGACGGCGGGATCATCGAGCCGGTCGCCGACGAGGCCGAGGTGTGGCACGCGCTGGTGCTGGGCCTGCGCGACTACATCGACAAGAACCGCTTCCCCTCGGTGGTGCTCGGCCTGTCCGGCGGCATCGACTCGGCGGTGGCGGCGGCCATCGCCGTGGACGCGGTCGGCCCGGACCGGGTCGTCGGCGTCTCGATGCCCAGCCAGCACTCCTCCGAGCACTCCCGCACCGACGCCGAGGACCTGGCGAAGCGCACCGGCCTGGACTACCGGGTCGAGCCGATCCAGCCGATGGTGGACACTTTCCTGGCGAACATGTCGCTGTCCGGTGTGGCGGTCGAGAACCTCCAGGCCCGGGTACGCGGCGTGATCCTCATGGCGCTGTCGAACCAGGAGGGCCACCTGGTGCTCACCACCGGCAACAAGAGCGAACTGGCGGTGGGCTACTCGACGCTGTACGGCGACTCGGTGGGCGGCTACAACCCGGTCAAGGACGTCTGGAAGACACTCGTGTGGCGGCTGGCGAAGTGGCGCAACGCCGACGCGGCGCGGCGCGGGCAGACGCCGCCGATCCCGGAGAACTCGATCGGCAAGCCGCCGTCGGCCGAGCTGAGCCCGGGCCAGCTCGACAGCGACACGCTGCCCGACTACGACGTGCTCGACCCGATCCTGATCGGCTACGTCGACGGTGACCTGGGCCGGGACGGACTGGTCGAGTCCGGTCACGACCCGGCGGTGGTGGACAAGGTGCTGCGGATGGTGGATACCGCCGAGTACAAGCGACGGCAGTCCGCGCCCGGCACCAAGATCTCCATGAAGGCGTTCGGGCGGGACCGGCGGCTGCCGATCACCAACCGGTGGCGCGAGGACGGCTGACAGCTCCCCGGCCGGGGAGTGACATCCTCCACTCCGACCTGCCCGCGGCCCGCCGCCCGGTGCGACGATCGCGGGGAACCCGGGGACCGCGTGCGCGGCCTCGAGGAAGGAGATTGTCATGGTGGATTCCACCCCGGCCGAGGTGACCGCCCTCTACGGCGGGCCGGCCACCCGGCGGGTACGCACCCGGGATCTGATCGCCGCCAAGGAGCGCGGCGAGCGGTGGGCGATGCTGACGTCGTACGACCAGTACACGGCCTCGATCTTCGACCAGGCGGGGATCCCGGTGCTGCTGGTCGGTGACTCGGCGGCGAACAACGTCTTCGGCTACGAGACCACGCTGCCGGTGACCGCCGAGGAGCTGCTGCCGCTGGTGCGTGCCGTGGTCCGCGCCACGAAGCACTCGCTGATCGTCGGTGACCTGCCGTTCGGCTCGTACGAGGAGGGGCCGGCGCAGGCGTTGCGCACTGCGGTGCGGTTCATGAAGGAGGGCGGCTGCCACGCGGTGAAGCTGGAGGGCGGGCGGCGCTGCGCCGCCCAGATCGAGGCGATCACCGGCGCCGGCATCCCGGTGATGGCGCACATCGGCTTCACCCCGCAGAGCGAGCACACGCTGGGTGGCTACCGGGTGCAGGGCCGGGGCGAGGCGGCCGAGGAGGTGCTCGCCGACGCGCGTGCGGTGGCCGAGGCGGGCGCGTTCGCGGTGGTGCTGGAGATGGTGCCGGGCGAGGTGGCCAAGCGGGTCACCGCCGAGCTGCCCATCCCCACGGTCGGCATCGGGGCCGGTCCGGACACCGACGGCCAGGTGCTGGTCTGGCAGGACATGGCCGGGCTGCGTACCGGCCGGGCGCCGCGCTTCGTCAAGCGCTACGCCGACCTGGCGGGCGCGCTCACCGACGCCACGCGCCGGTTCGCCGACGAGGTACGCGGCGGCGAGTTCCCGGCGGCCGAGCACACGTTCTGAGGCGGGTACGGCGGGAACCGGCGCCGGCCGGTTCCCGCCGCGCCCGTCAGAGGTCGGTGACCCGGATGCCGGCGTGCGCCTTGTAGCGCTTGTTGATGGCGATCAGGTTGGCGGTGAACGCCTCGATCTGGTGGGCGTTGCGCAGCCGCCCGGCGTAGATGCCCCGCATGCCGGGGATCCGCGCGGCCAGCGCGCCGACCACGCCCACGAGTTCCCGGTCCTCGGTGCAGATCAGCACGTCCAGGTCGATCCGGTCGATCTCCGGGTCGGCCAGCAGCGGCGCGCTGACGTGGTTGAACGCGGCGCAGATCCGGGACTCGGGCAGCAGCGCGGCGGCCTGCTGCACGGCGCTGCCCTCGGCGACGTCGAGCGCGTACGGGCCCTGCTTGTCGAAGCCGAGCGGGTTGACGCAGTCCACCACGATCTTGCCGGCCAGCGGTCCGGCGAGCGCGGCGACGGTGGCCGCGTGCCCGTCCCACGGCACCGCCACGATCACCACGTCGCTGCGCCGGGCGACGTCCTCGTTGTCGCCGCCGGAGACGACGGCGCCCTCCGGTACGTGCGGCAGGGCGGCGATCTCGGCGGCGGCCTGGGTGGCCCGCTCCGCGGTGCGGGAGCCGATCAGCACGGTCTGCCCGGCCCGGGCGAACCGGTAGGCGAGACCCCGTCCCTGGTCGCCGGTGCCACCGATGATGCCGACGGTCAGCCCGGAGACGTCGGGCAGCGTGGTCGCGTCGTAAGCCATGGGCTCATCCTCGCAAAGCGGGGGCGCGCGCGGTGCATCCCGATGCTGTGACAATGGCCGCGCTGGTCACGCCCGTTCGAAGGCGACCCGGCGCTGGGCCGGGTCGGCGGCGGTGAGGCGTACCCGGACGCGTTCGCCCAGCGGCAGCTCGCCGGTGCAGCGGGCGCGCACCGGCGGTTCGTCGAGCGCGATGGTGCCGCCGGGCGGGCGACCGGGGCGGCCGTTGCCCGCCGGGCGCGGTTCGTCCACGTCGAGCACCGCCGCCTCGAACGTCTCCCCCACCCGGTGCGCGAGCAGCACCGCCTCGGCCAGTTCTACAGCGCCCCGGGTGGCGGCGCCCGCCGTCCGGTCGGTCGCGGCCATCACCTCGGGCAGCTTCGGCAGCGCGGCCCGGACCTGCTCGGGCACCTCGCGGCCCTCGTGCAGCGCCAGGCAGACCTCGGTGGCGTAGCGGTCGGCCAGCCGCCGCAGCGGCGCCGTGACGTGCGCGTACGCGGCCGCCACCCCGCCGTGCTCGGGCTGCTCGGGCAGTTCCCCGTCGAAGGCGGTGTACGCGGCGCCGCGCATCAGCTCGGCGGCCTGGTCGACGAAGGCGGCCACCCGGGGCTGGGAGGTGTCCAGCCCGTCGAGCACCTGACCCACTGCCGTGCCGTCCGGCCAGGACACGCCGAGCGGGCCTGCGGCGAGCCGCAGCCGCTCGACCGCCTCCGGGCGGGGGCGGGGCATGGTGCGCAGCAGCCCGATCCGGCCGGCCAGCATGATGTCGGCCGCGGCCATGCCGGTCAGCAGCGAGATCTGGGCGTTGTGCTCCTCCATCGGGCCGGGGCCGCGCAGCACCAGCCGCCAGCCGTCACCGTCGGGCTCGACGTCCTGCTCCGGCAGCGGCAGGTTGATCGCACCCCGGCTCAGTCCGCGCGCGGTGAGCAGCGCCCCGATCTCGGGCAGCAGGGCGATCGGCTCGGGCAGCCGGCCGGCGTCGGCGTCGCGCTGCACGCCGCCGTAGTCGAGCTTGGCCCGGCTGCGCACCAGCGCCCGCTCCAGCGTGACGGCGACGGTGCCGCCGTCGGCGTCCAGGTCGACGGTCCAGAGCACGGCGGCCCGGTCGGCGTCGGGCAGCAGGCTCGCCGCCCCCTCGCTGAGCGTGTGCGGGTGCAGCGGCACGTTGCCGTCGGGCAGGTAGACCGTCTGCCCCCGGCGCCACGTCTCGGCCTCCAGGTCACCGCCGAGGCGTACGTGGGTCAGCACGTCCGCGATCGCGTACCGGACACGGTAGCCGCCGCCGGGACGGCGGGTGAGGTGCATGGCCTGGTCGAGGTCGCGCGAGGTCGCCGGGTCGACGGTGACGAACGGGATGTCGGTCCGGTCGGCGACGGCCGGTGGCGGCGCGGCGGCGGCCGCGTCGGCCTCGCGCTGCGCCGCGGCCGGGAAGCTCTCGGGCAGTCCCAGCTCGCGGCGCAGCGCGCCGAAGTCGATACGGGGCGCCAGTACGCGTCGGATCACCACGGGGTAATCCTGACAGCGCCCCGCACGTTCCGCTTCCCGGGAGGGAGCGGTGTCCGGGCGTCAGGCGCGGCGGGCCGGCGCCTTACGTGCGGTGGTGCTCTTCGCGGCGGTGCTCTTGCGGGCCGGCGCCTTCTTCGCGGCGGTGGTCTTCTTCGCCGTGGTGGTGGTCTTGCGCGCGGTCGTGGTCTTGCGCGCGGGCGCCTTCTTCGCCGCCGCCTTGCGCGCCGTGGGACGCGTCGAGGCGGTGGTCTTCTTCGCCGGCGCCTTCTTCGCCGCCGTGGTCTTCTTGGCGGCGGTGGTCTTCTTCGCCGCCGAGGTGACCTTCCGCGCGCCGGTGGTCTTCTTGGCCGCCGTCGTCTTCTTCGCCGCCGTCGTCTTGCGGGCCGGCGCCTTCTTCGCGGTGGCGGTGGTCCGGGCCGTCGTGGTCTTCCGGGCCGCTGTGGTCTTCTTCGCCGCCGCCGTCTTCTTGGCCGCTGTGGTCTTCTTCGCGGTCGTCTTCTTCGCCGTGGTCTTCTTGGCCGGCGCGCTCTTGGCGGTGGCCCGGCCGGCCGGAGCCGTACGGCCCGCGGTCTTCTTCGCCGTCGTCCTGCTGGTGGTGGCCTTGGTGGCCGGCGCCTTGCGGGCCGCCGACACGACCTTCCTGGCGGCTGCCTTCTTGGCCGCCGCCTTCTTCGCCGGTGTCCGTCCGGCGCCGGCGCCCGAGGCGTTCGGCGACGCCTTGGTGACCGTCGTCGTCCTGCCCGCGGCGGTCCTCTTCGCGGTCGTCCGTTTGGCGGCCGGGCGGGTGGCCTGCTGTGCTTCGGCCATCTCGGTTCCCTTTCCTGGGGACGTGCTCCCGCCCTCGCGGGAGCACGGATCACCTCGACGCGGGCCCTCCCGCGCCGTCTAGCGGCCCTCCCCGGCCCAACGGGCGTCCTCGGCGTCCCACGCGTCGTTCCGCTCCCGCACCGTCTGCAGGGCGTTGTCCGCGTCGGCGGCTGAGGCGTACGGTCCGAGAACGTGCTTGGCGGGGCACACGTCGGCATCGGTCTCGACCCGGTGGTGTCGCGTGCACCAGTAGTAGTGCCCACCACTTCCGTCGTCGCTCATGCGATCACTGTGCACCGGGAACCGCCCGGCCGCCACCGGAACGGCACAAATAGTCACGTCCTTCTCCACATTAGACCTGGTCGGAGCGGTTGCGGCGGGGAACGGTGGAAGACCCGGAGATGCCTGCACTCGTCCGAACGGCCGGTACCGGCGCGGGTGGGAACCGGACAGGATCGGCGCTCGTGATCATCGCGACGACGGGCACGGGGGCCTGTCCGCGATGCGGCGCGACGCCGGTGTCGCTGGACGGGGCGTTGCCCTGGTGCGCCGGCTGCGACTGGAACCTCGACACCTACGACGCGCGCCGCCAGCCGCCGGAGTTCGACTGGTCCAGGGTCGACCGGCGGACCCACCGGCTCGCCGCGCGGCTCACCCGTCAGCAGTACGCCACCCTGCTCGGCCGGTCGCTGGAGTCGACCGGGCCGGGGCTCACCGGCGTCCTCGTCGCCGGCATCTCGGTACTGCTCCTGCTGGGCGTGGCGGGACTCGCCGTGGCCGGGGTGTGGCTGCTGTTCGCGTACCCCTTCCCGAACCTCGCGGTGGTCGGCGGCGTGGCGCTGATCGCGCTCGCGGTGGCGCTGCGGCCGCGTTTCGGCCGGCTCGACCGAAACTACGCCGGCGGCCGGTGACCCAGCCGGCGCTGACCATGCTCGGCAACGCCGCCGACCTGTTCCGCCCCGGCCTGGCACTACGAGCGGGCCGGGCGGGCACTGAGCTGTAACGCCTGACGTTCAGGCGGGTGCCGGGACGGGCTCCGGACCGGGTACGGCGGCAGGCGCCGGCCGGGCTGCCGCGATCGCGTACGCCAGGGCGTAGGGCGTGCCGGCCAGGTGGAACATCGGCTCGACGAGCACCCGGTCGGTGATGAGGAACCGTTCCCACTCGGTCGGCCGGGGCAGCCCGAACGACGAGTCGGTCCAGCAGGTGAACAGCCAGAGCGGCGCGGAGATCCGGTCCACCGAGTCCGGGGGCAGGCCGTCCGCCACGGGTGCGGTGGCCGGGATCGAGGTGACCACCGCGAGGATCACCGCCGCGTCGGCCGCGACAAGCGCGCTGAGCAGCCCGGCCAGCCACGCGGCCCGGAGCCGGCCCCGGCGCGCCAGCGCCCCGGCGGCCCACAGCGCCGCCGTGAGCAGCGCCAGCCAGAGCAGCAGCCCTGGTGCGCTCTCCCAGACGCGGCTCTCGCCCCGGCCGGCGAACAGCGCCAGCGTCGCGGTCACCGTCGCGGCGATCGGCAGCACCACACCGAGCGCGGTGGGCAGCGCCCCCACGCGTACGGTCCGGCGCGCGGCCCGGCCGACGACGAGCGCGAGCGCCACGCCGAGCAGCGCGGTGAGCGCCGCCCAGGTCGGCAACTGCGCGGCGGCGGCCCACGGCACGCGCATCTCCAGCCACCCGTGCGTCAGGCCCATCACCACGCCCGCGAGCGCGAGGACCGCGACGCAGGCCGGCGGCGCGAGCAGCAACACCCCTGCGGTACGCCCCAGCCGCCGCGACCCGGCCCGGTCGGTCAGTGGCGTGGCCGCCCGGCCGGCCGCCAGGCTCGCGGCGAACCGGAGCATCCCCCACCGCCGCCCGGCCCGGGCCAGTTCGTGCAGCTCGGCGGCCCATTCCCGGGCCAGGCCGGCGCGCAGCTCCGCCGGCCAGCGGCGCACCGCGACCCGCAGCAGCAGCACCGCCACCCGCCGGGTCACCACGCCGGTGCCCCGGCCGGGTCCACGCCGGCCCGTTCGGAGGGTACGAGGGCACGCAGCTCCGCCAGCGCCAACCGCGCCGAGCGGATGCCCTCGCCGGTGAGGCGGTAGTAGCGGCGGGCCGGGCGTCCGGCGGCGACCGGGTCGACGTCCTCCCAGTCGGCGGCGAGCCAGCCGGCTGCCTGGAGGCGGTGCAGCACCGGATAGAGCGTCCCGCTGGGCAGGCCGGTGAGCCGCATCAGGTCGAGGCCGTAGCGCGGCGCCTCGGGCTCGGCGAGCAGCGCCGAGAGCACCTTCGCCACCGGAATGGTCAGTCGCACGGGCACACTCTATCGGAACTCTACATAGGGAGGGTGCACCGTCGTAGCAGGACAAACGGTGATCGACAATGGGACGCCATGGTCCCTTTGCCGGGACCGGCGGCCGGTCCGGCGGGGACCGCTCAGGTGGATCACCAGCGGCCCGGATGCAGGCCGGGACTCCATATGCGAGCCTCGACGGACCGAATCCGCTGCCCGCCCGCTCCGGCGGACAGCGGCCCGAGCTGGGGAGAGAAAATCGTGGGCAACCTTGACATCGCGCTGAAGAACGCGATGAACATCGACGGCGCGATCGGGGCCGCGCTCGTCGACTACACCAGTGGCATGACACTCGGCGTCGCCGGGGGCACCGGCGAGATCGACCTGACCGTCGCCGCCGCCGGCAACACCGACGTCGTACGCGCCAAGCTGCGCACCATCGAGATGCTCAAGCTCGACGACGAGATCGAGGACATCCTGATCACGCTCGGCAGCCAGTACCACCTGATCCGCCCGCTGAGCAACCGCACCGGCAAGGGCCTGTTCCTCTACCTGATGGTGAGCAAGAGCCGGGCCAACCTCGCGATGGCGCGGCACCAACTGCGCATGATCGAGGAGAGCCTGGAACTGTGAGCCGGGTGGACGACCTCCCCCGCCGTACGCGCGCCCAGTCCGGCACCCTGCCGCCACCACGGGCGCTTCCACAGTCGCTGGCCGGCAACCCGGCGCTGCCGTACCCGGCCATCAGCCAGGAACTCTCCGCGCTGCGGTTGCAGATCCCCGGCGTGCACGGCTGCGTCCTCGGCGGCGTCGACGGCCTGCTCGTCACGCACAACCTGCAGAACGGCGCCGACCCGGACGACCTGGCCGCGCTCGCCGCCACCATGTACGGGCTCGGCCGCCAGGTCGGGTCGCGGCTGGGACAGGGCGAGTTTCAGCAGTCGACGGTGCGCAACGCGGGCGGCTACCTCAGCGTCTACGCGATCAACGGAGAGGCACTGCTCGCCGTGATCGGCACGGACAGCATCAACGTGGCGCGGCTGCACCTGCACGCCCCGACCACAGCGGCCCGGCTCGCCGAGCTGCTCGACGACGTCAGCCCGGCCACGTCCTGACGTACGCCGGCCGTCCCGGTCCCCACCCGTCCGGACCGGAGGCGGCCGGCGTACCCCCGGGTTATGGGCGCGGCGGTCGCGCGCCTCGTGCGGTGGCCGCCTGGCGCGGTCGCGCGCTCGGCGCGGCGGTCGCGCGGCGCGGCGGGTCAGGCGCCGAAGCGGCCGGCCCACGCGGTCACGTCGGCCACCGTCGCGTTGCCGCCGCAGACCACCAGGCCCAGCCGGGCGTCGTCCCCCACCCGCTCGATCACCCGGCGGGCGGCAGGCAGCAGGCACCCGGCGGCCGGCTCGGCCCACACCTTGGCGTGCTCGGCCAACTCGACAGTGCCCCGCACCGCCTCGGCGTCGGAGACCACCAGGACGTCGCTGACCAGCGCCGTCACATGGTCATAGGTGAGCTGCGAGACGCTCGGCGCACTGAGCGTGGTGACGATCGACGACAACGGCACCTCGACCGGGCCGCCCTTCGCGATCGCCTGCGACATCGCCTGCGCGCCCTCGGTCTCCACGCCCCAGACGCGTACCCCCGGCCGCCGCGCCCGCAGCGCCGCCGCCACACCCGAGATCAGCGCGCCCCCGCCGATGCTGACCAGCACGTCGGTCAGCTCACCGGCGTCGTCGGCGAACTCCAGCCCGACAGTGCCCTGCCCGGCGAGCACAATCGGGTCGTCGAACGGGTGCAGCAGCGTCACACCCTCGTCCCGCAGCCGGTTCATCAGCGCGAACGCGCCGGCCATGTCCTTGGTCAGCCGCACGTCCGCCCCGGCCGCGCGGGCCACCTCGACCGCCCGCGCCGGCGCCGTGCGGGGCATGACCACAGTCGCCGCCACGCCGAGCGCGCCCGCCATCACCGCGACCGCGATGCCGTGGTTGCCGCCGCTGACCGCTACGACCCCGGCCGCCCGCTGCGCGTCGTCCAGCGCGAGCAGCTTCGCCGCCGCACCCCGGGCCTTGAACGATCCGGTACGTTGCAGCAGCTCCAGCTTGGCGGTGACCGGTACGCCGAGCAGCTCGGTCAGTCCCGGGCTGGGCACGGTCGGGGTGTGCACGACGACGTCGGCGATCCGGTCGGCGGCCGCCTGGATGTCCGCAAGCTCGATCACCACCGCAGCGTGCCACACCAGCCCTCGCACCCCGCGCCGCCCTCGCCG
>NZ_WBKS01000139.1:0-15354 GCF_008868145.1 Micromonospora sp. AMSO1212t | reverse complement strand
CGGCAGCGGCAGAGGTGTATAGGAGACAGGCCTGCTTCGGGGCGGGCGCGGCGGCCTTCTTGGTGGTCTTGGCGGTGGTGGCGCGGGAGGCCGGGGTGGCGGACCGGGCGGCGGCGACGCGGCGGCGGGTGCTCGCCGAGCCGTCCACCACCACCGTCACGCCCGCCTCGGAGAGCGCGCGGAGGATCTTCTTGGCCTGGGCCGGGGTCACCTCAGCGGACTCGACGGTGCGCGCGAGCTGGGCCGACGTGAGCTGGCCGCCGGCGCTCTGCGCGTGGGCGATCAGGGTGTCGGTGAGCGAGCGAACGTCGGCGCCGGTCTGGCGGGGATCTGTCACGAAGACCTTCCGGAGGCGAAAGAGCGAGCACGGCCGGGTCGTCCGGCGCAGCATGGGACGGCCGCGCCGGGCGAGTCGTTGAGGACCCCCGTGTCCCGGGCCGTCCGGTCGCTGGCGGTCCGTGGCGCGTGGGCAGGGTGAATTGTAACGCCGTCTGCCGCGATCATCCCGCGCCGCACGGCGGACCTGCGGTCCGGGACCGCAGATTCGGCGCAGATGTGGACTTTGTAAGGATGATACCCGCGCACGAGACGGCCGCTCCCGATCGTGCCGGAAGGGGAGAGACATGATCACCTCGACGCCCACGGCGCGGGAGTTGCTCACGATCGCTGTCGACGTGGCCCGGGAGGCCGCCGCCACCGCGCACCGGATGCGGGTCGAGGGCGTCTCGGTGGCCGCGACCAAGAGCACGGTCACCGACGTGGTCACCGCCGCCGACCGGGCGGTGGAGCGGCAGGTGGTCGCCGCGCTGCGGCAGCGGCGGCCCGGCGACGCGGTGCTGGGCGAGGAGTACGGCGCGGGCGAGAGCGGGCCCGCCGACCCCGACGGCGTGCGCTGGATCCTCGACCCGATCGACGGGACCGTGAACTACCTGTACGGACTGCCGTACTGCGCCGTCTCGCTGGCCGCCGAGGTGGCCGGTGAGGTGGTCGCCGGGGTGGTCCGCAACGTCGTCACCGGCGAGGAGTGGACCGCGACGCTGGGCGGCGGCGCCTGGCGCGACGGGCAGCGGCTGCACGGCTCCACCGCGACCGACCTCGGGCAGGCGCTCGTCGCCACCGGGTTCGGCTACGACGCCGGCCGCCGGGCCCACCAGGCGCGGGTGGTGACCGAGCTGATCCCGCACATCCGGGACATCCGCCGGATGGGCGCCGCCGCGCTCGACCTCTGTCTGGCCGCCGAGGGGCGGGTGGACGCGTACTACGAGAAGGGTCTGGCCGACTGGGACCTGGCCGCCGGCGGGCTGGTCGCCCGCGAGGCCGGGCTGCTGGTGACCGGCCTGTCCGGCCGCCCGCCCGGCCCGGACCTGGTGCTCGCCGCGCCGCCGGCACTGCACGGGCCGCTGCACGACCGGCTGGTCGACCTGGACGCCTCCGGAGGGCCGTGACGGCGCCGCACACGCGACAGGGCGGCCTCCCCGGAGGGAGACCGCCCTGTGCCGTCGTCGCGTCCGCCGCCTACTTCTCGATCGGCATCGGGCAGGTCTCGGGCGGCGCCTGCGGCGCGCCCAGATCGCCGAGCGACTGGTTGACCTCGGTGGTGGTGGCGAGCTGCTGGAACTGGTTGCCCAGCACCACGTCGACCACGTCGTCCTTGCGGTTCGCGTCGAACTTCTGGTCGGCCTCGTTGAGGAAGTACGCGCGCAGCAGGTGCGCCGAGCCGACGGCCTTGGGCCCGAACCGCAACTGGGCCACGCCGTCGAACGCCTTGGCCTCGTTGCCGACCTTCTTGACCTGGAACTTGCGGTTGCGGAAGTCGTCCGCGACGCTGCCGGCCCGGCCGGCCTCGTCGGTGGCGTTGTAGACGTTGATCTTGACGTCCTTCTGTTCCCGCAGTCGCAGGTCGACCAGCGGCCAGCCGTCCGGGCAGGCGGCCGCCGTACCGGCTGTGCCCTGACTGTCCTTCACCACGGCGATGACCACGAAGACCAGGGCGACGACCGCCAGCAGTCCGACGACAACGAGTGCCCGCACTCGCGCAAAACTCATCCTGGGCGCTCCCCGGACAGTGATTGGGTGGTGGCGGGCGACGCGGTCGGGCCGCGACCTGTCGGCCGTCCAGTACGCCGCTGAGGTTAACGCTTGTCCGGCTCAGGCGTGGAAACAGTCCGACATACCGGCGCGCCACGCGGTGAACCGGTAGGACTACCCCTATCTTCGTGTCGCCTGAGTCACATTGGGAACAACTTCGGGCGCAGAGGCGTACATCTCTCCGGCAAGGGCGGTATACATGCCTCGCCCACAGGGGGGGTAAGGTTCCGCGCTCACCGGGGGCATTTCGCACCGGCGAGCCCGGCCCACCGCTCGTCGGGTCGGGTGCCCGACAGAGATGGTGGCTGGTCAGGGGAACCGAAACGGCGTCGTCCGGCGTTACAACCGGCAGCGACAATATCGATATTGGAGAGTGAAACCGATGGCCACCGACTACGACGCCCCGCGTCGCGACGAGGTCGACCTCGGCGAGGACAGCCTGGAAGAGCTCAAGGCCCGGCGGGTCGACTCACAGTCGGGCGCCGTGGACGTCGACGAGGCCGAGGTGGCCGAGAGCTTCGAGCTGCCCGGCGCCGATCTGGCCGACGAGGAGCTCACGGTCAAGGTCCTCCCGATGCAGCAGGACGAGTTCCGGTGCGCCCGCTGCTTCCTGGTCCACCACCGCAGCCAGCTGGCGGTCGAGCGCAACGGCGACCTGATCTGCCGCGAGTGCGTCTGATCCCGAGAGAGGACACCAGCGGCGGCCTCATCGACGGGGCCGCCGCTGTTCGAGCCGCCGCCGTGCGCGCGCGGCCGATTGCTGCTTGACTCGTTACGGGCGGCTGCCACGCCGCGCGAAGCGGGAGGGCGGACGGGTGAGCGAGCGCAGCGAGGGGACCGGCGCCGACCGGACCCCGGCTCCGGCGGCGAGGCCGGCACCGACCGGGCCGGACGTGACAGCGGCAGGACCGGCCGGCGCGGGCACGACACCCGATCCGACCGGCCCGGACACCGACGAGCTGGGCGCCACCGTCGCCGCTCTGACCGCCGACGACATCGCGCCGGCCCGCCGGCGGCAACTGCTGACCCGGCTGGTCGGGCAGGCCCGCGCCCGTGGGATCACCGACCTGTTCAAGCCCCGCGCCGCGGTGCGCTGGATGACCGACACGGTCGCCGAGGTCGCCCCGCACGTGCCGATCCGCGACCTCGCCACGCTGCGGCGGCACTTCCCCGGCCTGGACGACGACGCGCTCGCCGACCGGCTGGTGCGTAACGCGTCCCGCGCCACCGCCGGGGTCGGCGCGGCCGGCGGCGGGGTGGCCGCGGTCGAGTGGGCGGTGACGCCCACCCTGCTCTCCGCACCCGTCCTGCTGGCCGCCGAGACCGTGGCCGTGGTGGCGATCGAGCTGAAGCTGATCGGCGAGCTGCACGAGGTCCACCGGGTGCCGCTGCCGGACGGCGGCACCGGCCGTGCCGTGGCGCTCGTGCAGTCCTGGGCCACCCAGCGGGGGGTCAACCCGATGATGCCGGGCGTCGGGGTGAGCGCGGTGCTCGGCACCGCCGCCCGCCGCGAACTGCGCGACAGCCTGATGCGCCGCTTCGGGCGCAACCTCACCACGCTCGGGCCGTTCCTGACCGGCGCCGCCGTGGCCGGCTACCTCAACCGCCGGGCCACCCGCGCGCTCGGCGAGCAACTGCGCAAGGACCTGCGACGTACCGCGCGTGCCCTGCCGGAGGCGCCGTCCTGACGACCGCGCCGGGACCGGGCCGAGGTCAGGCCGCGCCGGACCGTCAGGCCGCGTCGCGGGCGGCCAGCAGGGCGGTCGCCAGCTGGACCGGGTGCCGCGTGCTGACCACCCAGAACGGCGTCGGGTCGGCCGGGTCGTCCAGCACCACCTGCACGGCGCCGCCGATCCACGGGCGCTGCACCACGAAGGCGAGCGGGTCGGAGCCGACGCCGAGCACCTCGCGCCGGCCGGCCGCGTCCAGCGGCACCACGTCCGCGACGTACCGCACCGGCAGGCGGGCGTCGTCCACCCGCAGCTCGCCGTCGCGCACCTCGACCCGGATCCGGCCCAGCCACCACAGGGCGGCCGCCGCGGCGGGGATCAGCAGCACGAACGGCAGCCACGCGCGCACCCCGGTCGCGCCCATCCAGAGCTCGACCGCGAGCAGACCGGCAGTGGCCAGCCCGAGCGGCCACGCCCACCAGGGCAGCCCGAGGCGCTCCGCGTACGGCCCGGCGGTGGCCGTCGGGGCGGCCGGAGATGACGACTGACGCACACAGACGAGGGTACGGCGCGCCGGCGGCCCGGCAACCGGCAGGATGGCAGGGGCACCCCGCAGGACCGGACGGAAGAGGATGACCGTGACAGACGTCGTACCCGTGGCTGTACGGCTGCTCGACCCGGAGCTGCCACTGCCGGCGTACGCCCATCCCGGCGACGCCGGTGCGGACCTGGTGGCCGCCGCCGACGTCGAGCTGCCGCCCGGCGGCCGGGCCCTGGTGCCCACCGGCGTGGCGGTGGCGCTGCCGGACGGCTACGTCGGGTTGGTGCACCCGCGATCCGGACTTGCGGCCAGACTCGGCGTGACGGTGCTCAACGCGCCCGGTACGGTCGACGCCGGCTACCGGGGTGAGATCCTGGTCAACCTGATCAACCACGACCGGGACAGACCGGCGAAGATCAGCCGGGGTGACCGCATCGCGCAGCTCGTGGTCCAGCGGGTCGCGCGGGCCGAGTTCCGGCCGGTGGCCGAGCTGCCCGGGTCCCGGCGTGGCACCGGCGGGCACGGGTCCACCGGCGGGCACGCCGGGCTGGTCCCGGCGCCGTCCGGCGGGCAGAGCGAAGAGGTGGCAGGGTGAGTGTGAACAGCGGAGGGTGGGCGCAGTGATCTTCTCCCGGAAGCGGGCCGACGAGGCGCGTGACAATGGGGTCCTCGACGCCGAGGAGACCCCGTCGGCGCCGGACCGCGGCCCGTACGACGTCAGCGAGGCCCCCGACGCGCCTCGCCTCGACCTTGGCAGCCTGCAGATCCCGGCGGTGCCGGACGTCGAGGTACGGGTCCAGGCCGACCCGCAGGGCGTGATCCAGCAGGTCGTGCTGGTGCACGGGCAGAACGCGCTCCAGCTCGGCGTCTTCGCCGCGCCCCGCTCCGACGGCATCTGGGACGAGGTGCGTGAGGAGATCCGCCAGTCGCTGGTCGACGACGGCGCGACCGCCCAGGAGGCCCAGGGGGAGTACGGGCCCGAGCTGCGCGCCCGGGTGCGTACCCCGGACGGGCCGACCGACCTGCGGTTCGTCGGCATCGACGGCCCGCGCTGGATGGTGCGCGGCGTCTTCCAGGGCGCGGCCGCCACCGACCCGGCCGCCGCCGGCCCGCTCACGGCCTGCCTGGACGGCCTGGTCGTCGACCGCGGCCAGGAGGCCAAGCCGGTGCGCGAGCCGCTGCCGCTGCGGCTGCCCCGCGAGGTCGCCGAGCAGCAGGCCGCCGACTCGCAGGAGGTCTGATCCACACCTGCCCGGGCCCGGCGTCGTTCGGCGCCGGGCCCGCGGCGTGCCCGGTCCCGGGCGGCGGTACGCGACACGCCGCTCCCGTCGGCGGGCCGCTGCGCGTACGCTGGCGGGACGGTTCCGCTGCCCGCGGGGCCCCGCTGTGGAGAGGGTGACGCGGAGGTCATGACGACCGACGAGAGCCGGGGGTCGCTGCGGCGGCTCCTGCACCGGCTCACCGCGAGCGAGGCCGAGATCGAGGCTCAGGAGCTGCGCCGGGAGAGCGCCGAGTCCGGCGGCACGCCCGCCCACCAGTGCAACAGGGGTCAGGTGGTGTCGGTGGCCGGGCGGTTGCGTACCGTCGTCTACACGCCCCGCACGAACCTGCCCACGCTGGAAGCCGACCTCTACGACGGCAACGACGTGGTGACCCTGGTCTGGCTGGGCCGCCGGCACATCGCCGGGATCGAGCCGGGCCGGCACCTGAGCGCGCGCGGCCGGGTGGCGGTGCGCGACGACCGCAAGGTGATCTACAACCCGTACTACGAGCTGGAGTCGCCGAAGTGACGACCGGACAGCAGCACACCCCGTCGGGCCTCGGCCCGCAGGACGAGGAGCGGCTGCCCAGCCTCGCCGAGCAGATGGCCGACCAGCTCGGCGGATGGCGCGGGCTGGTCGAGTCGAGCATCCCGGTGGTGGTCTTCGTGGTCGCCAACGTGATCGGCGAGCTGCGCCCCGCCGTGTACGCCTCGGTGGCGGTGGCGCTGCTGATCGCCGGGCTGCGGCTGGCCCAGCGCAAGCCGGTGCGGCACGCGGTCAACGGGCTGTTCGGCGTCGGTATCGGCGCGCTGCTGGCGCTGCGCACCGGTGACGAGCGCGACTTCTACCTGCCGGGGATCCTCTACGGGATCGGATACGGCCTGGCGCTGCTGCTGTCGGCCGCGATCCGGCAGCCGCTGGTCGGCTGGATCTGGTCGGTGCTGGTGGCCAAGGGCCGCTCCGAGTGGCGCGACGACCCCAAGCTGGTGCGTACCTTCACCCAGCTCACCGTGCTCTGGGGCGTGGTGTGGCTGGCCAAGGTGGGCGTACAGGCCGGGCTCTACCTGGCCCACCAGGACACCGCCCTCGGCGTGGCGCGGCTCGCCCTGGGCTACCCGCCGTACGCGCTGCTGCTGCTGATCACGGTGTGGGTGGTGCGCCGGGTCACCCGGGAGACCGCACCCACCCCGCTGCCCGGCTCCTGACGCCGCCGCCTCAGGCCCTGCCCCGGTGCCGGTCCGCGCTGGACGGGCCGAGGATCACCGCGCGCACGTCGTCCTCCACCGCCGCGGTGCAGACGAAGACCAGCTCGTCGCCGGCCTCGATCGGGTCGTCCGGCGTCGGCACCAGCACCCGCTTACCGCGCACGATCGCCACCAGCGCCGCGTCCCGGGGGATCGGCACCGCGTGGATCGGCTGCCCCACGTAGGGCGCGGTCGGCGGCAGCGTGATCTCGACCAGGTTCGCCTCGCCCTGCCGGAACGTCATCAGCCGGACCAGGTCGCCGACGGTGACCGCCTCCTCGACCAGCGCCGCCATCACCCGCGGCTTGCTCACCGCGACGTCCACGCCCCACTGCTCGGTGAACAGCCACTCGTTCTCCGCCCGGTTGACCCGGGCCACCACGCGCGGTACCGCGAACTCGGTCTTGGCCAGCAGCGACACCACGAGGTTGACCTTGTCGTCGCCGGTGGCGGCCACCACCACGTCGCACCCGGCCACGTTGGCCTCCTCCAGGCTGGCGAGCTCGCACGCGTCGGCGAGCACCCAGTCGGCGGTCGGCACCCGGTCGGGCCGCAGCATCTTCGGCTGCCGCTCGATCAGCATCACCTGGTGGCCGTTGTCGATCAGTTCCTGGGCGATCGAGCGGCCCACGTTGCCGGCGCCGGCGATGGCGATCCGCATGGCTCAGTGCCCCCCTTCCGGCGGCGCCGCCGCCACCGACGTGACCGGGCCGTTGATGTCGTCGGTCACCAGCATGTAGACCTGGTCGCCCTCCTGCACCACGGTGGAGGCGGTGGGCAGGGTGCCGATCCCGAACCGGTTCAGGTAGGCCACCCGGGCGCCGACGGCCTGCTCCAGTTGCCGCAGCGGCCGCCCGATCCAGTCCTTGTGCACCGGCACCTCGATGATCGAGACGGTGCTGGTCGGGTCGCGGAAGATCTCCACGTTGCCCTCGGGGACCAGGTGGCGGAGCATCCGGTCGGCGGTCCACCGGACGGTGGCCACGGTGGGGATCCCGAGCCGCTCGTAGACCTGGGCGCGGCGCTGGTCGTAGATGCGGGCCGCGACCCGGGACACGCCGAACGTCTCCCGGGCCAGCCGGGCCGAGATGATGTTGGAGTTGTCGCCGCTGGACACCGCCGCGAACGCGTCGGCCCGCTCGATGCCGGCCTGGCGCAGCACCTCGCCGTCGAAGCCGGCGCCGGTGACGGTGATGCCGGCGAAGTCGGGCCCGAGACGGCGGAACGCGTCCGCGTCCTGGTCGATCACCGCCACCGAGTGCCCACGCGCCTCCAGGCTGTGTGCCAGGGTCGAGCCGACCCGGCCGCAACCCATGATCACCACATGCACGGTGTCCGCTCCTCCCACGGCGCCGCCCGCCGACCCGTCGTCTGCGAGCCTGCCACGTCCCCCTGCCGGGCGGGGGATCGAACCGTACCGCGCCGCCGCGCGCGGGGGAGATCGACCACCCCCACGCCCCGGACCCGGTGGTCGTACGCTTGGCGGTTGTGGCCCGACCCACCTCGCTGCTGAAGCGACTCCTCCTCGGTCGACCGTTCCGGTCCGACCGCCTCCAGCACACGCTGCTGCCGAAGCGCATCGCGCTGCCGGTCTTCGCCTCGGACGCGCTCTCCAGCGTCGCGTACGCCCCGGACGAGATCCTCCTGACGCTGTCCATCGCCGGCGCCTCGGCGTTCTTCTTCTCGCCGTGGGTCGCGCTCGCGGTCGTCGTGGTCATGCTGACGGTGGTGGCGAGCTACAGGCAGAACGTGCACGCCTACCCCTCCGGCGGCGGCGACTACGAGGTGGCGACGGTCAACCTCGGTCCCAAGGCCGGCCTCGCGGTGGCGAGCGCGCTGCTCGTCGACTACGTGCTCACCGTGGCCGTCTCGGTCTCCTCCGGAGTGGCGAACCTCGGCTCGGTGGTGCCGTTCGTGGCCACCCACAAGGTGCTCATCGCGGTCACCGCGGTGGTGCTGCTCACCGCGATCAACCTGCGCGGCCTGCGCGAGTCGGGCACGGCCTTCGCCATCCCCACGTACGGCTTCGTGATCGTGATCGGCGGCATGCTGCTGACCGGGCTGGTCCGCGTCTTCGTGCTCGGCGACGACCTGCGCGCGCCGAGCGCCGGCCTGGAGATCCAGGCCGAGCACAGCGTCACCGGGTTCGCGCTGGTGTTCCTGCTGCTGCGCACGTTCTCCTCGGGCTGCGCCGCGCTCACCGGCGTGGAGGCGATCTCCAACGGCGTACCGGCGTTCAAGAGCCCGAAGTCGAAGAACGCGGCGACCACGCTGCTGCTGCTCGGCGGCATCTCGGTGGCCATGCTCGTCGGCATCATCTGGCTGGCTCGCCTCACCGGCCTGCAGTTCGTCGAGGACCCGCGCGCGCAGATCATCTCCGGCCCGGACGGGTACGTGCAGAAGACGGTCACCACCCAGCTCGGCGAGACCGTGTTCGGCGGCGGCTCGGTGCTGCTCTACGTGGTCGCCGGGATGACCGCGCTGATCCTGTTCCTGGCCGCGAACACCGCCTTCAACGGCTTCCCGGTGCTCGGCTCGATCCTGGCGCAGGACCGCTACCTGCCCCGCCAGCTGCACACCCGCGGCGACCGGCTGGCGTTCTCCAACGGCATCCTCTTCCTGGCCGTCTTCGCGGTGGTGCTGATCATCGGTTTCCAGGCCGAGGTGACCAAGCTCATCCAGCTCTACATCGTCGGGGTGTTCGTCTCGTTCACGCTCTCCCAGGCCGGCATGATCCGGCACTGGAACCGGCACCTGCGCCGCGAGCGCGACCCGGAGGCGCGCCGCCGGATGATGCGCTCCCGGGCGATCAACACGTTCGGCATGGTCATGACCGGCGTCGTGCTGATCATCGTGCTGGCCACGAAGTTCCTGCTCGGCGCCTGGATCGCGATCGTCGCGATGGCCGTGATGTACGTGGTGATGCTCGGCATCCGCCGCCACTACGACCGGATCGCCGAGGAGCTGGAGCCGACCGAGCAGCGGGCCGTCCTGCCCGCCCGCAACCACGCCATCGTGCTGGTCAGCAAGCTGCACAAGCCGACGCTGCGGGCCGTCGCGTACGCCCGGGCCACCCGGCCGGACACGCTCACCGCGGTCACCGTGAACGTGGACGAGCAGGACACCCGTGACCTGCAGGCCGACTGGGAGCGCCGCGAGCTGCCGGTGCCGCTCACCGTGATCGACTCCCCGTACCGGGAGATCACCCGCCCGATCCTCGACTTCGTCGCGTCGGTGCGCCGGGAGTCGCCCCGCGACGTGGTCACCGTCTTCATTCCGGAGTACGTGGTGGGCCGCTGGTGGGAGAACCTGCTGCACAACCAGAGCGCGTTGCGGCTCAAGGGGCGGCTGCTGTTCGAGCCGGGCGTGATGGTGACGAGCGTGCCGTGGCAGCTCGCCTCCACCGCCGGCAAGAACCTGGACCGGCTGGACGCCACGCTGACCCGGGGTCCGGCGCGCGGCCCCCGGGTGGCGCCGCAGAGCACGCTGCCGCCGCCGGTGGCGGCCACACCCTCGACCGAGCGGGAGGAACGGTTGTGAGCACGGCGGAGCACCCTGGGCACGTGTCGGCGGAGCGACCCGGGCTGGAGGAGGCCGAGCGGGTCGAGCTGACGGTCGACGCGGTCGCGCCGGGCGGGCACTGCGTGGCCCGGGTCGGCGGGCAGGTGGTCTTCGTCCGGCACGCGCTGCCCGGTGAGCGGGTCGTGGCCGAGGTGACCGAGCTGCACCGGGGCTTCGCCCGCGCCGACGCGGTGGAGATCCTGGACGCCTCGCCGGACCGGGTCACCCCGCCCTGCCCGTACGCCCGGCCCGGCGCGTGCGGCGGCTGCGACCTCCAGCACGTCGCCCCGGCCGCCCAGCTCGACTGGAAGCTGGCAGTGGTGCGCGAGCAGCTCACCCGGCTGGGCGGCCTCACCGCGGAGCGGATCGACGCGCTCGGCGTACGCATCGAGGCGCTGCCCGGCGGGCCGCTGGGCTGGCGTTCCCGGGTCCGCTACGCGGTCGACGCGGCCGGGCGGGCCGGGCTGCTCAAGCACCGCTCGCACGAGGTGGTGCCGATCGAGCGGTGCCTGATCGCGCACCCGGCGATCCAGGAGCTGCCGGTGCTACCGCCGACCGGCGCCCGCTGGCCGGACGCCGACGCGGTGGAGACGGTCGCCAGCACCGGCGGGGACGTCGCCGTGGTCGCGTACACCGATGGGGTTCCGACGGCCGTGAGCGGGCCGGAGCGGGTCCGGGAGACGGCGGCCGGGCGGTCCTTCACGCTGCCCGCCTCCGGGTTCTGGCAGGTGCACCCGGCCGCGGCGGACGCACTGACCGGCGCGGTCCTCGACCTGCTCGACCCGAGGCCCGGCGAGACGGCCTGGGACCTGTACGGCGGGGCCGGCCTGTTCGCCGCCGCGCTCGCCGAACGGGCCGGCGGCGCCCGGGTGACGCTCGTCGAGTCGGCGCCGGACGGGGTGGCCGCGGCCCGGGAGAACCTGGCCGACCTGGCCGGCGTCGAGGTGGTGGCGGCCCGGGTGGAGGCCGCGCTGTCCCGGCGGCGGATCACCGGCCCGGTCGACCTGGTGGTGCTCGACCCGCCGCGCTCCGGCGCGGGCGCCCCGGTGGTCCACGGCGTGGTGGCCGCCGCGCCGCGTGCGGTCGCGTACGTGGCATGTGACCCGGCCGCCTTCGCCCGGGACGTGCGCACGTTCACCGAGGCGGGCTGGCGGCTGGCCGCGCTGCGCGGGTACGACCTGTTCCCGATGACCCAGCACGTGGAGCTGGTGGGCCTGTTCCTGCCTGGCTAGCCTGACCCGATGAAGATCGTCGGGCTGATGTCGGGCACGTCCTACGACGGCGTGGACGTGGTCGCGGCCGAGTTCACCGCCGACGGCGACACGCTGCGGCTGCGGCCGCTCGGGCACCGGGAGCTGGCGTACCCGGACGACCTGCGGGCCGAGATCGGCGCGCTGCTGCCCCCGGCGGCCACCACCATCGAGGCGGTCTGCCGCCTGGACAACCGGCTCGGCGAGGTGTTCGCCGAGGCGGCGGCGGCCGGCGTCGAGCTGGCCGGGGGCACTGCGGACGCGGTGGTGTCGCCCGGGCAGACGGTCTTCCACTGGGTCGAGGACGGCCGGGTGCGCGGCACGCTTCAGCTCGGCGCGCCGGCCCGGGTGGCCGCCCGGGTGGGCGTACCGGTGCTGCACGACCTGCGTTCGGCGGACGTGGCGGCCGGCGGCCAGGGCGCGCCGCTGGTCCCGGCGTTCGACGCGCTGCTGCTGGACCCGGCCACCGGTGCCGCACCCCGCGCCGCGTTGAATCTGGGCGGGATCGCGAACCTCACAGTGGTCGTGCCCGGCGCGCCCGTCCTCGGGTACGACGTGGGCCCGGCCAACGCGCTGCTGGACGCCGCCGCCCGGCGCTTCCTGGACCGGCCCTGCGACGTCGACGGCGCCCACGCCGCGGCCGGCCGGGTGCACGAGGCGCTGCTGGCCCGGCTGCTCGCCGAGCCGTACTACGCCGCGCCGCCGCCCAAGTCGACCGGTAAGGAGCTGTTCCACGGCGGCTACCTGGACGCCGCGCTGGCCGCCCTGGGTGAGCCGGTGGCCGCCGACGACGTGCTGGCCACGCTCACCGAGCTGACCGCCCGCACCGTGGCCGACGCCTGCGACCGGCACCGGGTCACCGAGGTGGTGGCCGCCGGCGGGGGAGTGCGCAATCCCACACTCCGGGCGCGGCTGGCGGCGCTCGGCGAGGGACGCTGGCGGCTGCGCACCACCGACGAGCTGGGCGTGCCGGCCCAGGCCAAGGAGGCGTACGCGTTCGCGCTGCTGGGCTGGCTGTCCTGGCACGGGCTGCCGGGCGCGGTGCCGTCGGTGACCGGGGCGTCCCGGGCCGCCGTGCTCGGCTCCTGGACCCCGGCCGGCCCGTCCGTCGCCGCGCGGCGCCCACCCGCGCCCCGGCGGCTGGTGGTGGACGCCTGACCTGGGTCGATGCACGGCCGGGCTGCGGACTGTTCCGCGGCCGATAGACTCTCCGGTCATGAGTGTTGAAGAGGGCACGGCCAACCACGGCCGGCTGCTGGGCACCGTCCACGGCCCGCAGGACGTGAAGCGGATGACCGCCGAGCAGCTGGACATCCTCGCCGCCGAGATCCGTGACTTCCTGATTGCCAAGGTCTCCCGCACCGGCGGGCACGTCGGTCCCAACCTCGGTGTGGTCGAGCTGACCCTGGCGATGCACCGGGTCTTCGACTCCCCGCGCGACCGGCTCCTCTTCGACACCGGCCACCAGGCGTACGTGCACAAGATCCTCACCGGCCGGCAGGAGGGCTTCGACAAGCTCCGCCAGCGCGGTGGCCTCTCCGGCTACCCCAGCCAGGCGGAGAGCGAGCACGACCTGATCGAGAACTCGCACGCCTCCACCGCTCTGTCGTACGCCGACGGGCTCGCGAAGGCGTACGCGCTGCGCGGCGAGAAGCGGTCCGTGGTCGCCGTGGTCGGCGACGGCGCGCTCACCGGCGGCATGTGCTGGGAGGCGCTGAACAACATCGCCACCGCCGGCAACCCGCTGGTGATAGTGGTCAACGACAACGGCCGGTCCTACTCGCCGACCATCGGCGGCCTCGCCGACCACCTGTCGTCGCTGCGGCTCAACCCCGGCTACGAGAAGGTGCTCGACACCGTCAAGGACGCGCTCGGCAACACCCCGTTCGTCGGCAAGCCGATGTACGAGGTGCTGCACGCGGTCAAGAAGGGCATCAAGGACGCGGTCGCCCCCCAGGCCATGTTCGAGGACCTCGGCATCAAGTACGTCGGCCCGGTCGACGGCCACGACGTGCCGGCGGTCGAGGCGGCGCTGCGCGCCGCGAAGAACTTCGGCGGCCCGGTGATCGTGCACGCCGTCACCCGCAAGGGCTACGGCTACCGTCCCGCCGAGGACGACGAGGCCGACTGCCTGCACGGCCCCGGCGCGTTCGACGCCGAGACCGGCAAGCTGCTCGCCGTGCCGTCGGTGAAGTGGACGAACGTCTTCGCCGACGAGCTGGTCGCGATCGCCGACGAGCGCCCCGACGTGGTCGGCATCACCGCCGCCATGGCCGAGCCCACCGGCATCGCCACGCTCGCCCGCAAGTACCCGGAGCGGGTCTATGACGTGGGCATCGCCGAGCAGCACGCGGCCACCTCGGCCGCCGGCCTCGCCATGGGTGGGCTGCACCCGGTCGTGGCGGTCTACGCCACGTTCCTCAACCGCGCGTTCGACCAGGTGCTGCTGGACGTGGCGATGCACAAGCTGCCGGTCACGTTCGTGCTCGACCGGGCCGGCATCACCGGCCCCGACGGGCCCAGCCACTACGGCATCTGGGACATGTCGGTCTTCGGCGTGGTGCCCGGCCTGCGGATTGCCGCGCCCCGCGACTCGGCCACGCTGCGCGAGGAACTGCGCGAGGCGATCGCCGTTGACGACGGCCCGACCATCCTGCGCTTCCCGACCGGTACCGTCGCCGCCGATCTGCCCGCCGTGCGCCGGGTCGGCCCGGTCGACGTGCTGGCCGAGTCGGCGCGTACCGACGTGCTGCTGGTCGCGGTCGGCTCGTTCGCCGGCCTCGGCGTGGAGGTCGCCGCCCGCGTCGCCGAGCAGGGCTACGGCGTCACTGTCGTCGATCCGCGCTGGGTCCGCCCGGTTCCGGCCGAGCTGGTCGAGCTGGCCTCCGGGCACCGGCTCGTGGTCACCGTCGAGGACGGCGTGCGCATCGGCGGCGTCGGTTCCGCGCTGGCCCAGGCGATGCGCGACGCCGACGTCCGCGTACCGGTCAAGGACCTGGGCGTACCGGCCGACTGGCACCCGCACGGCACCCGCGCGCAGATCCTGGCCGACCTGCGGCTGACCGCGCAGGACGTGGCACGCGACGTCACCGGCTGGATCTCCGGCCTGGACGCCGCTCCGGTGGACCCGGCGACAAACGGAGCCCGAGCCCAGAGCTGACCCGCCCGCGCGTGCCTCGCGCGTGACGCCCGCGTTGATCTTGCACTTGCGGCCCTCCTGATGTCGGTTTCGCCCGATTGCGGAGGGCCGCAACCGCAAGATCGCGGGGTCTGACGTGGAGGGAGGGTCTGGTGGAGGTGCGGGAGGCGGGGCTCGGGGATCTGTCGGGGATCGTCGAGTTGCACAGCCGGGCGCGGGTCGCCTACTACGGGGCCGGTGGGCTGCCGATCGGGGAGATCCTCACTCCGGAGCTGGCCCGGGAGCAACGAGAGGGCTGGGCCGCGGCGATCACTTCGGCGCGCAAGCGGGTGCGAGTCGCCGTCGTGGACGGCGCCCTGGCCGGGGTGCTCGCCATGGGGCCGCCGCACACGTCCGGCCTGGATCCGCGGACGACAGCGCAGCTCTACCAGATCCACGTCGATCCGGAACTCTGGGGCCGAGGTGTGGGTGGTGCGCTGCACGCGCTGTTCGTGCGCCATCTGGCGGACGAGGGGTTGGCGCTGGGCGTGCTGGAGGTGTGGGAGTGCAACACCCGGGCCCGCGCGTTCTACACGCGCCACGGTTGGCGCCCCGACGGC